>NZ_JBSQVP010000007.1:0-52068 GCF_055136605.1 Aquaspirillum sp.
CGTAAGATCGTCGGCAGCGTAAGATGTGTATAAGAGACAGTAATAATACTTGGTGTTTGGTAAAGCAAGGGACAAGAAGCGGGGGGGGGCGTACACAAAAACGCCAGCACGATGGCTGGCGTTTAGGTGAATTATTCGGGAAGGGTTAGACAGATGTGGCGTCGGCTTCTTTCAGAATGACGTATAACTGATCTTTCAGATGCAGTTTTTCCTTCTTCAAGTTTTCGATTTCCACAGGTGAACCGGGTTCGATGCGGGCTTCCATGTTTTTAATTCGCTGATCCAGTTCGTTATGCTTGTCGAACAAACGGGTGAAGTGAGCGTCTTCGGTTTTCAAACGGGTAATCAGTTCGCGGTATTCGGGAAACATAGGCGCTGCTTTCCAAAAAATGCACAGACCTGTGCACTGTTTTGTTCCTGTCCCGAGCACCTTATTGCCCAATGACAGGCATCACATTCCCAACTGCCACAGGGCCCCTCCCTGTCACAGCGCCGCCGTTACCGGACGGACTTGCCACGGGTAGCGCAGTTTTGGTTGCGAGCCGAAAGCAGTGCAGCGATGCACTGCTTTGAAGCCATCTTACGCCACAGATTCTATCGGCATCAAGCCTTATTCCGACAAAAACTTAACTATTGTTAAACAAACGCACAATACTGGAAAAATCGAGGCCGCCATGACCTAAACCGCTGTGCAAGGCATATAACTGCCGCGCCTGTGCACCGAGGGGAATAGCTTGTTTGGCACTGATCGCCGCCTCTTCCGCCAAGCCTAAATCTTTCAACATCAAGTCGGTTCCAAAGCCACCGCTATATTCACGGCTGGCAGGAACGTTGTCCATCACCCCAGGCCACGGGTTATACAACTCGGTTGCCCAATTGCGGCCCGAACTCTTAGCGATAATGTCAGATAACACTTTAGGATCTAGACCATTCGCCACCCCCAACGCCAACGCTTCAGACGTGCCAGCCATCAAAATCCCCAACAACATGTTGTTGCAGATTTTTGCCACTTGGCCCGCGCCACTGTCGCCAGCATGGAAAATGTTTTTCCCCATTTTTTCTAACACAGGGCGAGCTTGTTCCAAAGCCTCGGTGCTGCCACCGACGATAAAGGTCAATGTCCCCGCTGCCGCACCGCCAACACCACCAGAAACCGGCGCATCAATCATGGTAAAGCCACGCGCTTGCGCTGCAGCTGCCACTTTACGGGCGGCATCGGCAGCGATGGTGCTGCAATCGATCAACAACGCGCCAGCTGGTGCATGGTCTAACACACCGCCTTCGTTCAGATAGACCGCCTCGACATGCTTACCCGCCGGCAACATGGTAATCACCACTTCGGCCTGTTGTGCGGCGGCAGAGGCAGAATCGGCAGCTGTTGCGCCAGCTTCGGTCAAGCGCGCAACAGCACTGGCTGACAAGTCAAACACCGTGACGGCAAAACCACCTTTTAACAAATTGAGCGCCATTGGGCCGCCCATATTCCCCAAACCGATAAACGCAATCCGTTGTGCCATGATGAATCTCCTCTCGATGCTTTTTTTATCAAAAACCTAGGCTTTGCAACAACACGCCATACCCGCTAAAGGATGCTCTTCTGCCGACCACGGCGAAGCAAAATGTGCTGCAACGTGTTCAGCACTCACCTCGGCTAGGGTGGCAGGGCTCCATTTCGGCGTATTGTCTTTATCAATCAACAACGCACGCACCCCTTCACGGAAATCTGGATGGGCGCAACATTGCACCGATAGCGTGAGTTCCATTTGGAACGCCTCGGCCAAACTCAGATGGCGCGCACGATGGGCGATGGCCCATGACAAAGCAGCAGAGGTAGGCGAGCCGGCAGCCAAACTCTTTGCCGCACGCTTCATCCATTCATCATCGTTTTGATGAGCCAAAATCTGTTCCACCACTTCGGCTAGGGTATCGCCGTCGGTGAGCTGTTGAATCAGATCGAAATGTTTGCGGACAGGTGAGGCAGGTTTTAATGGCTCGGCACGAGCAGAAAACTCGCGCAGCAATTTGGACAATTTGCCGTGGTTTTCTTCGGCAACTTCGCTCCATTCAACATCCGTCAAACGCGCAGCCAACGCCAATTTATCTTCAGCACAGACAAAGAAATCCGCCAAATTGACCACTAAAGCATCATGGGCGTTTAATGGGGCGGCGGTCAGTGCCAAGAACAACCCTACGCGGCCCGGCATCCGATTCAGGAACCAGCTGCCGCCGACATCGGGATAGAGGCCAATGGTGATTTCTGGCATGGCAATGCGTGATGATTCGGTCACCACGCGATGACTGGCGCCCGCCATCAAGCCCAATCCCCCCCCCATCACAATCCCACTACCCCATAACAGAATCGGTTTTTGGTAGGTATGAATCAGATAATCGAGACAATATTCTTCGGTGAAATAGGTCGTGGCGAAGGGGTTCGGTACGGTATCGCCACCCTCGACCAACGCCGTCCGCAATTTGCGGACATCACCACCGGCGCAAAACGCTTTTTCACCAGCCCCTTGCAAGACCACCACTGCCAGCTCAGGATCTTGTGCCCATTCGCGCAGCCGGTTGTCTAACAAGCGGATCATATCGAGCGTCAGGGCATTGAGTGACTTTTCGCTATTTAAGGTAGCAAAACCAATTTTGCGACCATTGGCACTGCGCTGTTCAGCAAAAATAACGGCATCTGTATTTTCTATCACGGCTGTCTCCTTCATGGTGTCAGGCATTCTTCCACTGTGGAGCGCGTTTTTCCAGAAATGCGTTGACGCCCTCTTTTTGGTCTGCGGTATCAAACAAATCGACAAACCATTCCCGTTCTAATGGCAAACCCTCTGCCAACGGTTTATGCCGAGCCACTTGTACCAACCGTTTACACACCGCTACCGAAGTAGGGCTTTGTTTTGCCACTCCTTGCGCCAAGGCCAAAGCTGTATTTAACGCTTCGCCTTTGGCAACCACTTGTTCGACCAAACCGATTTTCTCAGCGGTAGCAGCATTCACTCGCTCGCCACATAAAATCATCCGTTTTGCCCAGCCTTCACCGATCAACCACGGTAAATTCTGTGTCCCACCGGCACAAGGCAGCAAACCGACGGTGGCTTCAGGCAATGCCATTTGCGACTGTTCTTCCGCAATCCGAATATCACATGCCAAGGCCACCTCTAAACCGCCCCCCATGGCATAGCCATTGATGGCAGCAATACTGACACCGCGATAATTCGATAAAGCCTCAAAAGCACGACCAAATAAGCGTGCCATCTCGCGCGCGACCGCCTTATCACCCTCGGCAAACAATTTCAAATCAGCCCCAGCGGAGAAGAATTTTTCGCCTTCGCCAGTCAACACCAAAGCATAAATGTCACGATTTTGGTTCAAATCGGCAATCAGGGTTTCCAACGCCAACAAACTATCGCGATTCCACGTGTTGGCAGGCGGGTTTTGGATAGTGACAACTGCAGTGTGGTCACGGAATTCAACAGCTAAATGGGCATAGGTTTTCATCAGCGTAATCTCTCCAAAGCAC
The DNA here is from genome assembly GCF_055136605.1 of Aquaspirillum sp. NCBI lineage: Bacteria > Pseudomonadati > Pseudomonadota > Betaproteobacteria > Neisseriales > Aquaspirillaceae > Aquaspirillum > Aquaspirillum sp. Next base: position 3,527 of record NZ_JBSQVP010000007.1, read on the forward strand.
CTTCTTGTAAGGCGGCGCGTGCCACAATCACACGCATAATTTCATTGGTTCCTTCCAGAATTTGATGCACACGGTTATCGCGTACATGACGTTCTAGCGGATATTCTTTGATATAACCGTAACCACCGTGCAGTTGTAAGGCATCGTTCGCGACCTTAAAACCAATATCAGTGGCAAATCGTTTTGCCATCGCACAATAGGTGGTGGCATCGGGACTGCGATTGTCGAGTTTCCATGCTGCCAAACGCACCATCTGACGGGCGGCGACCAACTCGGTCAACATATCAGCCAACTTAAATTGCAGGGCTTGAAACTCAGCCAACGGCCGGCCAAATTGTTGCCGCTCATGCAAATAGGCTTGGGCACGATTGAGTGCCGCTTGCGCGGTGCCAATCGAACACGTGGCGATATTGATACGGCCACCATCAAGCCCTTTCATCGCAATGGCAAACCCTTCACCCTCGGCCCCCAAACGATACGCAGCAGGAATTGCCACATTATCAAAAGTAATGGCGCGGGTGGGTTGGCTGTTCCAGCCCATTTTGTGTTCTTTTTTACCGTATTGAATCCCCGGTAGATTGGCCGGTACTAAAAAGGCAGAGATCCCTTTTGGCCCAGCACCACCAGTACGCGCCATCACCACTAGGGCATCCGTCGAACCGGCACCAGAGATAAACATCTTGGAACCGTTTAAGAGGTAGTGATCGCCATCCCGTTCAGCGCGGGTTTTTAACGAAGCGGCGTCCGAACCGGCTCCCGGCTCGGTCAAACAATAACTGCCCCACAGCGCACCAGATGCCAGTTTTGGCACCCACTCCGCCGCCACATCAGGTTCGGCAAACGTCGCTATCATCCACGTCATCATATTGTGGATGGTGATATATGCCGTGGTTGAGGTACAACCGGCGGCCAATTCTTCAAACACAATCGCCGCATCTAGGCGCGACAAACCCAAACCACCATATTGTTCGGGAATATACAACCCACAAAAACCCAAATCCCCCGCTTTACGCAGCGTTTCAAGCGGAAAGGTTTCTTCGGCATCCCATTGCGCCGCAAACGGGGCAAGTTCATGTTGGGCAAAGTCGCGTGCGCTTTCTTGAAAAGCACGCTGATCGTCATTTAAGGCAAAATCCATGACATCCTCGCTATAGGGGTTAACCTGCTTCGGCAATATCAGGCCGATCGGTGACCCGCATCAGGGTTTGCAAACCGACCGCGCAGTCTTTACGGCGGCCTTGTTTTTCTACCCACACATCCATTTCACAGACGGTCAAGGTCCGCCCAGGTTTTTTCACCCGCCCTTCGGCAAATAAACATTCACCGTCAGCAGGCGCAATTAAATTCAATTTAAACTCAACGGTTAACACCGAGTCGGTGGGGCCAAATAGGGTAAATCCGGCATAACCACCTGCCGAATCCGCAATCGTGGCCGTAACCCCGCCATGAAAAAAACCATGTTGTTGCGACAATTCGGGTTTGAATGGCAAAGCGATTAACACCCGACCGGCTTCAACTTCACGCATTTCTGCGCCTAATAAATGCATAATGGCCTGCCGCTGGAAGCTATTGCGGGTGCGTTCGGCAAAATTTGGATCGCTGACATGCAACATCACACAGTCCTTTCTTAACAGCAGGCAACACCCACCCACACAGAGACAACACTGTCTCTGCGTGGACAGACATTTGATACAAATTACTTGAGGCTAATAGTGGTGTTGACTTTATTACCCATCGAAGCAGGGTCATCAAACCAGCGGGTGGTGACAGTTTTGGTTTGGGTATAGAACGCAACCACCTGTTTACCGTATGGACCGAGGTCGCCAAGCTTAGAAGCACGCGAGCCGGTGAAGCTAAAGATCGGCACTGGTACCGGAATCGGCACGTTAATCCCCACTTGGCCAACATCGATGTCTTCTTGGAATTTACGCGCTGCGGCACCGGATTGGGTGAAGATGGCCGTACCGTTGCCGTTTGGATTGGCGTTAATCATCTCAATCGCCTCATCCAAGTTATCCGCCGACATCAACGACAATACTGGGCCAAAAATTTCTTGGTCATAGATTGCCATGCCGGGTTTGACTTCGCTGAAAATGGTTGGGCCCACAAAGTTACCGTTGGGATAACCTTCGACCGTCACTTCGCGACCATCCAGCTCTAATTTGGCACCTTGCTCAACGCCCTTGGCAATTAAGCCCGTCACCCGTTCACGCGCCGCGCAAGAAATCAGCGGGCCAACATCGGGGTTATCTTGACCGGCACCCACGCGCAAGCTCTTGGCTTTGGCCACCAAGTCAGGAATCCAAGTTTGTGCCTCACCGACCATAATCACCACCGGCAAGGCCATGCAGCGTTGACCCGCAGCCCCAAACGCAGCACCAGCCAATTGGTTGAGAGTTTGTTCTTTATTGGCATCAGGCAACACAATGGCGTGGTTTTTCGCCCCCATCATACACTGCACCCGCTTACCGTTCAGGCTGGCACGGTTGTAAACATGGGTACCCACTTTGGTCGAGCCGACAAACGAAATCGCTTTGATATCCGGATGGTCACAGATGGCATTCACCACATCTGCCCCACCATGTACCACATTCAACACCCCAGCCGGCACGCCAGCTTCTAATGCCAGCTTGACCAATTTCATCGTCACCAAGGGATCTTGCTCGGAAGGTTTGAGCAAGAAGGTGTTGCCGGTGGCAATCGCCATCGGGAACATCCACAGTGGAATCATCGCTGGGAAGTTGAAGGGGGTAATCCCTGCACACACACCCAAAGGCTGTAACACGGTGTAGGTATCCACCCCGCTGGCAACGTTTTCTGCAAACTCACCGAGCTGCAAATTACCAATGCTGGCAGCGTGCTCTACCACTTCTAAACCGCGGAACACATCACCCTCGGCATCGGCCAAGGTTTTGCCTTGTTCCGCTGTCAACGTGGCAGCCAAGTCTTTCATATTTTCGCGAATCAGCTGTTGCAGCTTCAGGAAAATACGGGCGCGTGTCCCGATTGGGGTTTTACGCCATGTTTTGAAAGCCGCTTTACCCGCAGCCACCGCCGCATCGACTTCCTCGGCAGTGGTCAACGGCACCCGTGCTAACACTTCTTGTGTCGCAGGGTTGATCACTGGCAACCACTGTTGGGTTTTGGAGTCAACAAACTCACCATTGATTAACAGCTTAACCGTCGGTGCCTCGCCGTTAGCAGCAGGCGTAAACAGCAAGGAATCATTTGCTACGCTCATCAGATGCTCCAATAGAAATAGGGCTATTCAAACTTACGAATGTCATCAATCACTTTGCCATCACGGGCAAGGCTTTGAGGGGGGCACAGTTGCACTTCACCGCGCAATTTGGTGATGTCGCGCATGGTGTCAGCAACCGCTTGTTGTAATGTCGGTGAGGATTCGGTGGTTTCGATTTGCAGCGTCATCACATCGAAATCGTCTGCTCGATCCACCACTAAGCGGGCATGTTGAATTTCTGGGTGGCGTTTCACAATGGCGTGAATTTGTTCTGGATGCACAAACATGCCTTTGATTTTGGCTGTTTGGTCAGCACGCCCCATCCATCCTTTGATCACACGGTTGGTACGACCACATGGGCTAGCATCCGGATGGAAAGCCGATAAATCACCAGTCGCAAACCGAATCAGTGGATAATCCCGATTAAAGCTGGTCACCACCACTTCGCCGACTTCACCTTCAGCAACCCACTCACCTGAACCCGGTTTGACCAGTTCAACGATGATATTTTCATCGAGCACCATTCCCGCACTCGGGGTGGTTTCATACGCAATCAGGCCCAAATCGGCGGTGGCATAACACTGGCGCACCGTAATACCACGGTCGGTAAACCACTGCCGCAAGCTACCGGGTAGCGCTTCGCCGGTGACCACCGCTTTGGTCAATTTCGGCAAACTCACCCCCAGTTCATCTGCTTTTTCCAAGATGATTTTGAGGAAAGACGGGGTACCGGTGTAGGCTGTGGCGCCTAAGTCACGCATTGCGGCCACTTGTAACTCCGTTTGCCCCACCCCACCCGGAAACACCGCACATCCCAAAGCCCGCGCGCCGGAATCCAACATAAAACCGCCCGGAGTGAAGTGATAGGAAAAGCAATTGTGCACAATGTCACCCGCCACAAAACCAGCAGCAGCCAAAGCGCGGCTCATACGCCAAAAGTCTTCGGTTGTGCCCTGTGGTTCGTTAATTGGCCCCGGTGAAGCAAACAAACGCGCCGCCTGTCCTGCGGCAAGCGCCGCATAGCCACCAAACGGCGGTTGCTGTTTTTGCTCGTTGATCAGGGCCGATTTACGGGTAATCGGTAAAGAAGCCAGTGCTGCAAGGCTATTGATCGACGTTGCCTCAACATCAGCCAATAAGCGACCGTAGGCAGGGGCAAACTGTTTCGCGTGGGTGATAAACGCAGGTAGGGCGTGTTCCCATGCAGCCACCCGTTCTGCATGTGGCCGGCGTTCTTGAGGATCGGGATACATCATGTCCATCCTCTCAATTAAGCCAACCAACGCTTACGGCGGCGGTAGTGTTTGACTTCGCGGAAGCTCTTACGACCTTCTTTTGCCAAGCCAAGATAGAATTCTTTCACGTCCTCGTTATCAGCCAACTCTTTTGCTGGCCCATCCATCACCACTCGACCATTTTCAATGATGTAGCCATAATCGGAGTAACGCAGCGCAATCATGGTGTTTTGCTCGGCCAACAAGAAACTGACTTTTTCTTTTTGGTTGAGCTCTTTCACAATCTCGAAAATCTCTTCCACGATTTGCGGTGCCAAGCCCATCGAAGGCTCATCCAACAAAATCATGGTAGGACGCGCCATCATCGCCCGACCGACCGCCACCATTTGCTGTTCACCACCAGAGGTATAACCGGCTTGTGAATTGCGACGGGTTTTCAGGCGAGGGAAGTAGTGATAAATCCGCTCTAAATCGTTTTTCAATTCGGCACGGCTAATCGAACGGGTATAAGCCCCAGTCAACAGGTTTTCTTCTACGGTTAAGTGGCCAAAACAATGACGGCCTTCCATCACCTGAATCACACCACGCTTTACCAAACCATCTGGTGTCATGGCATCCACCCGTTCACCGCGAAACTCAATCGAGCCTTTTGTCACATCACCGCGTTCGGCACGCAACAAATTAGAAATCGCTTTTAGAGTGGTGGTTTTCCCCGCGCCGTTGGCACCCATCAGGGCAACGATATTGCCCTCATGCACATCAAGGGAAACCCCTTTCAGCGCCAAAATCACGTGGTTGTAAATCACTTCAATGTTATTGATTGACAGCAAATAAGGGCTGCCATTTTTTTGTTCGGTATGGGTCGTTGCAGTCATGGCCTCTCCCGATGCAGGTGAACCGACCCCGGGCAACGGGGTCGGGAAGCTCAGCGATTATTGTTCTTTCGAGCAATCGCGTGGTTTGATGTTTTTCTCTTGCGCGTATTTAGTCGCAGAGGCCTTGATCAGTGGATCGAGCACCGCATTGTCTGGGGCAATCCAGTTGGAAACCGGTTTCCAAGCCTTGCCATCCCACTGCATAAAGCGGGTATAGCCAGAGCCTTCGTGGTTAGCGCACGAGGTTTTCACGGCTGGAATCATGTTCGCCACGCCCAAGGTTTTCAGGCGATCTTGCGACAGGTTCAGGTTCTCCAGACCCCAGCGCACTTCATCACCATTCAACGCTTTCTTGCCGAATTTGCCCTGTGCCACACGGATGGCTTCCACCATCATGATGCCGCCGACAATGCCACGGTTGTAGTTAACCGTACCAATCGCGGTTTTGTCAGACAGGTTGCCTTTGCCAGCACCGTAAACGGTTTTCTCAATCTCTTGAATCAGAGGGAAGTTCTTACCGTCAGCGGCGAAAGCCCCTGCGATATAGCCTTTTGCTGCTTCACCAGCTGGCACCACATCTTCTTCCGAGCCACCCCACCACACTGCAACAATCTTGTCGCGTGGGTAGCCAACCTTAGCCGCTGCCTTGATCGCGGCTGGGGTCATCACACCCCAAGAACGCAAAATCACAAAATCAGGTTTCTGACGACGCACTTCCAACCATTGCGACTGTTGCTCTGTTCCTGGTGCAGGCACTTCGATGTTCACCAGCTCAAAACCATGCTTCTTCGCCATTGCGTCGAGCACGGGCAAGGTTTCCTTACCGTAGGCCGAGCCGTGGTAGAGGTTAACGATCTTCTTGCCTTTCAATTTATCCATGCCACCTAAGCGTTGGCCGATAAATTGAATTTTGGCGGTGGCTTGGCTCCAGTAGGAGGTCACCAGTGGGAACACATAGGGGAACACGGAACCATCTTTGGCATCAGCACGACCAAAGCCAATGGTCATCAGCGGGATTTTGTCAGCTGCAGCGCGGTCCATCGTGGCATAAGTAATCCCGGTGGACATGAAGTTAAATGCTGAGGCCCCTGCTTCGCCTTTTTTCTTCAGACGCTCGTAGCATTCCACGCCACGGTCGTTTTTGTATTCGGTTTCACACTCTTCGTAGGTCAGTTTCACCCCACCCACGCCACCTTCTTTCATGTTGACGTAGTTGATGTAGTCAATCATGCCGCCGTAGTACTTCGCCCCGCCGGAAGCGTAAGGGCCGACACGATAGCTTGGGATTGGGATGAACTGTTCTGCTGCCAAGGCAGTTCCTGCTGCCATCAGACCTGCAACCGCAAACGTGAGCGATTTGAGCGCAAAGTGTTTCATGAGTTTTTCCTCCAGTTTGTGCTTTTGTGCATCTAGGTTATGAAACAGGGGTGAATCAGTGCGGGAACGGCCACAACCGCAGTTTTTCTTTAGTAATCTGCCACATCTTAGCCAGACCCAAAGGTTCGACGATCAAGAAGAAGATAATCAGACCGCCAAAAATCATCATTTCCAAGTTCGACAAGAACTGTGTACTCACAATGCCATGCAACAGTTGGCCCAACAGGTTCAACACGATTGGCAGCAACACAATAAATGCCGCACCCAAGAAAGAACCCAAAATCGAACCGACACCGCCGATGATAATCATGAACAGAATTTGGAAAGAACGGTGTAAGTCAAACGCTTGTGCATCCACTGTGCCCAGCAGGATGAAAGCATACAGTGCACCGGCAATCCCGAAGTAGAAAGAACTGATCGCAAAAGCCAACAGCTTGGTTTTCAGAATCGGAATCCCAATCACCTCAGCCGCCACATCCATATCGCGTACCGCCATCCATGCACGACCAGTCGAGCTACGCACCAGATTTTTTGCTGCCAAGGCCAATACCACTACCACCGCAAGAGTGAACAGGTATTTGCTCACTGGGGTATCCAAAGCAATCCCGAATACTTCTAAAGGTGGTGAAGAAATCACACCGGAAGCGGAATGGTTGGTAAACCAGCTGAATTTGGTTAACACCCATTCGACAAAGAATTGTGCGGCTAAGGTTGCAGCTGCGAGATAGAACCCTTTAATCCGCAGTGAAGGCAAACCGAACAAAATCCCCACCGCAGCGGCACACAGCCCCCCTAACACCAAGGCCAACAACAACGGCATACCGGGTACACGAACCAAGAAGTTGTAAGTGGCAAACGCGCCCACCGCCATAAAGGCCGCCGACCCCAGCGACAGCAAACCGGCATAACCCGTCAGGATGTTGAGACCCAATGCCGCCAAGGACAACACGAGGAAGGGAATTAAAATCCCCGACAACATGTATTCCGAAGCAAACATCGGTACTACAAAGGCAGCCAAGGCAAGCAGGGCAAAGATAAACATGCGATCTTGCTTAATCGGGAAGATCACCGAATCGTTTTGATAGCTGGTCTTAAACTGACCAGATTCGCGGTAAATCATGGGTAAATTCCTCAGTGCGTATCGTTAAACGGAGACAGTCAGCACACGCTAGACGCGCTCGATATGTCTTTCACCAAACAGCCCTTCTGGACGCACCATCAAGAACACCAGTGCCAACACATAAGCAAACCAGTTCTCGATACCGCCCGACAGATAAGGCCCCAGATACACCTCGGCCAATTTTTCACCTGCACCCACGATCAAACCACCGACAATCGCCCCAGGTACCGAAGTAAAGCCGCCCAAAATCAACACTGGCAACGCTTTCAACACCACCAAGGTCAGGGCAAATTGCACCCCTAAGCGCGAACCCCACAGCAAACCCGCGACCAAGGCAACAAAACCAGCCACCGCCCACACAATCGCCCAAATATGTTGCAGCGGAATCCCCACCGACAGCGCAGCTTGGTGGTCATCAGCCACCGCCCGTAAAGCGCGGCCCAGTTTGGTTTTCTGGAAGAACAAGGCCAACACTGCAACCAAGGTTCCCGAGATACCAGCAGCAAACAAGTCAAACGAGGAGATAAACACACCACCCACTTCAAACGGCTCGTCGGTAATCCCTAATTCCAAACCGTGAACTTCGGTGCCCCACACCATCTGTGCCAAGCCTTCGATAAAGAAGGACAAACCGATGGTTGCCATAAACAGCGAGATCGGGGGTTGGTTGACAAGACGCCGCAGCACAATCTTTTCAATCCCAATCCCCATTAACACCATCACACCGAGGGTGATAATGAGTGCGGCCCAAAATGGCAGGCCCATGTTTTGAAAGCCCACAAAGGTCAGCGCGGCAAACAACACCAACGCCCCCTGTGCAAAGTTAAACACGCCCGAGGCTTTGTAAATCAGCACAAAACCCAACGCCACCAACGAGTACATCACGCCGGCTAATAAGCCACCGACCAGTACCTCAAGAAAAAACTGAAATTCCATTTCGCTTTCCTTCCTTCTGTACCGACAATCAGTGCGATGTGCCGAGATAGGCAGCAATCACAGCAGGGTTTTGGCGAACTTCTTCTGGGATGCCGTCACCAATTTTTTTGCCGTAATCCAACACCACCACGCGGTCAGAAATATCCATCACCACGCCCATATCGTGCTCAATCAACACAATCGTGGTCCCAAATTCATCGTTCACATCGAGAATAAACCGGCACATATCCTGTTTTTCCTCAACGTTCATCCCTGCCATTGGCTCATCCAGCAATAACAGTGTCGGTTCTGCCGCTAATGCACGGCCAAGCTCAACCCGTTTTTGCAAACCATACGGCAGGCGTCCGACTGGGGTTTTACGAACGTGCTGGATTTCCAGAAAGTCGATGATTTCTTCGACGACTTTGCGATTCTTGATTTCTTCGCGCTGTGTGCGGCCCCAATACCATGCTTGTTGCAGGAAATTGGTGTGCATTTTCAAGTTGCGGCCGGTCATGATGTTGTCGAGCACACTCATGCCCTTGAACAACGCGATATTTTGGAAGGTACGCGCAATGCCTTGTTTCGCCGCCAGATGTGGTTCCATCTTGTCGCGGGTACGGCCTTTGTAGGTCACTTTGCCTTCTTGAGGGTGATAGACCCCATTGATAACGTTCAACATCGATGATTTACCCGCCCCGTTGGGGCCGATAATCGACAACACTTCATGTTCACGTACTTCTAAACTGATGTTGGTCAGCGCCTTGACCCCACCAAAAGACATCGAGATGTTTTCTGCTTTGAGAATCACATCACCGATCTTGCGATTTGGATTCATCTCGCCTCTCCCTTAAGCTGCAGATTGCGCAATGCGCGGATAGCGTTTTGCCTCGGCAATTTTGAGGTCTGCACGCACCATACCGACTCGACCATCTTCAAACTTCACCTGAGTTTCAATCAGGCAATGGTTGACGTCTGCATACAGAGCATCAATCAAGACACCATATTTATCCGCAATAAAACGCCGCCGCACTTTACGAGTCCGGGTCAGTTCACCATCATCCGCATCCAATTCTTTATGCAAAATCAGGAAGCGTTTGATTTGTGAATTACCCAAGCGAGGATCTGCTGCCAAATCGGCATTCACTTTTTCGACACATTCACGAATCAGCTCATACACCGCATCTTGTCCGGCTAAGTCGGTATAACCGGTGTAAGCCAAGCCGCGTTTTTCTGCCCAACTGCCCACCGCCGACAGGTCGATGTTGATAAAGGCACATGCGTGTTCACGTTTGTCACCAAACGCCACCACTTCTTTGATGTAGGGGAAGAATTTGAGTTTGTTTTCGATGTATTTCGGTGCAAACATCGAACCATCGATAAATTTACCCACGTCTTTGGCGCGGTCGATGATTTTCAGGTGTCCATCATCATCAAAGAACCCTGCATCACCCGTGAGCACCCAACCATCTGGGGTCATGGTTTCTGCTGTTGCATCAGGACGATTCCAATAGCTGTGGAATACCCCCGGCCCTTTAAAGATCACTTCGCCGTTGTCATCAATCTTGACTTCAACCCCCGGCACGGGTGTCCCCACGGTATCGGGTTTCACCTGACCGTTTGGCTGGACACACACCATCACATAGGCTTCGGTCGAACCATAGAGCTGTTTGATGTTGATGTTTAAAGCACGATAAAAGTCGAACAGTTCTGGGCCAATCGCTTCACCAGCGGTGTAAGCCAATTTAATCCGCGAAAAACCCAAGACATTTTTAATTGGGCCGTAGACCAAGAAATTACCGAGTTGATAGCCCAGCCAGTCCATAAATGGCACCGGCTGTTTATCCACAATTTTCACACCGACTTTTTTGGCGTGATCCATGAAATAGTTGAACATCCAGCGTTTAATTGGGCTGGCATCTTCCATCCGAATCGTCACTTGGGTGAGCAAGTTTTCATACACACGCGGCGGAGCAAAGTAGTAGGTTGGCCCAATCTCGCGCATGTCGGTCATCACGGTTTCAGACGACTCAGGGCAAGACACGCAGAAACCGGCCACCATCGACTGTGCATAAGAGAACAAGTTATCACCCACCCACGCCATCGGCAGATAGGCCAAGACTTCCTCTTGATCGGTCAGGCCTTCCATCTGCACGCTGTTACGAGCCGTGATAATCATGCTGTTGTAAGTATGGGCCACCCCTTTTGGGTTACCCGTGGTACCCGAGGTGTAGAGCATGATGGCGAGGTCTTCACCTTTACCACCATCAACTTGGCCTTGGAAAAACTCAGGATGTTCGTCGTGATAAATCCGACCCGAGCCCAAGACTTCGGCGCAAGCATGCAAGAAAGGTTGGTTGTAATGACGCATCCCGCGTGGATCGTCATACACCACATGTTCAAGATTTGGCAGGCGGTCGTGGATTTCTAACAGTTTATCAACCTGTTCTTGGTCTTCCACAACAGCCAATTTCACCCCAGCATCTTGCAACACAAAGACCATTTCTTCCGCTACCGAGTCTTGATACATCGGTAATGGAATTGCACCCAAACACTGCGCAGCGGCAATCGTCCAATATAGACGGGGGCGGTTGTCCCCAATAATTGCCACCCGATCACCGCGAACCAAACCTAGGGCAGCAAAACCGCAAGCCAACGCTTGCACCTCGGCGGCAATTTCGCGCCAAGTCCATGTTTGCCAAATCCCTAGGTCTTTCTCTCGCATCGCGGGACGATCACCGCGCACGCGGGCGTGTTCTTGCAACAGCTTGGGAAAGGTATCTGTGCTGTGCCGTGCTTGGGCTGCTGCACCGATGTTTTCCGGTTTCGCCATCGTTGTTGTCTCCATCCTCATTTGTCCTGTGATACCGATTTTTCGGTTACCGTCTCTTGCGGCTTTTTCTAACGTTGACGTTAACGTCAACTTGTTTTGACACAGTAAATCCGATTTATGCGCTCATGACAACTTATTTTTATGCTGCGCCGCAAAAAATCGTGGGTTCTCACTGGTCATAACGATAAAAACCTTGGCCCGATTTACGGCCCAAGTGCCCTGCTGCCACTTTCTGAACCAACAGCGGACAAGCGCGATACTTACTGTCACGGAATTCGTGATACAACACATCCATAATCGCCAAGCAGGTATCTAAACCAATCAAATCCGCCAACGCCAATGGGCCAATCGGATGGTTCATGCCGAGCTTCATCACCGTATCAATTGCCTCGGGCGTGGCAATGCCTTCATACAGGCAAAACACCGCCTCGTTAATCATCGGCATCAACACTCGGTTGGAAACAAAACCCGGCGCATCGTTAACCGATACAGGCGTTTTGCCCAAGCGTTCCGCCAACGCCACAGTGGCAGCGTGGGTAGCATCGTCGGTTTGTAAAGCACGAATAATTTCAACCAGTTGCATCACTGGCACCGGATTCATAAAGTGCATACCAATGGCGCGTTGCGGCTGGCTAACCTGTGCCGCTAAGACGGTGAGCGAGATGGAAGAAGTATTCGAGGCAATAATCGCCTCGGGCCGTACCAAAGCCGATAGCTGACGCAAAATATCAATCTTGATTTCCAGCCGTTCAGTGGCGGCTTCAATCGCAATGTCCACCGCCGCCAAATCAGCCATCTCATTGCTAAACACAATCCGACTTAACACGGCGTCTGGGTCGCTCAGCTGCCCTTTTTTCACCAAACGCGCCAAGCTATTGGCAATCGTCGCTTGCGCTTTTTCTAATGCCTTACTGCTGACATCGGTTAACACCACCGACAACCCCGCCATGGCACAGACTTGGGCAATCCCATTCCCCATCTGTCCAGCGCCCACTACACCGACACTTTGAATTTCCATCGCGTTAGCCCTTTTCAGTAAATTGTTTGACAAACCACAACTACGTTACTATCACGTTTACGTTAACGTCAACATGCAGCATCAAATCTGCCGATGTAAACAATGGTCTTACCACGCGATGTTTTTTGTCATTTCCTGCAATTTTCTCCCTCACCTTCGGGGTGATGAGTAAAATTAGCGACTTTTGCGACCTGCTATCATGATTCACGGTAAAGAAAAGACTTTCACCATCAGCGAGCTGGCGCGCGAGTTTGATGTCACCACCCGAACCATCCGCCACTATGAAGAACAAGGCCTGTTGGCACCAGAACGGCGCGGACAACATCGGATTTATTCTCGTCGCGACCGCATCCGCCTTTTGCTGACGCTGCGCGGCAAGCGGATTGGCCTTACATTACAAGAAATCCGTGAACTGTTTCATCTCTATGATGCTACTAATGATGAAGAGCCCCAGTTGCTTGAATTCATGCGAATTTTGTCGCAACGTGAACGCCTGTTGTTGCAACAAATTGAAGACATCAAACTGGTGACCAAGGAAATTCGCAACCTAAAAGCACAATGCGAACGCCTGCTCGAAAAGCGTTGTGGCGGGCCGGGGTCGTCTAGCGAAGACAGCGAACCAGAACCCGATTTAGGGCTTGACGAGCTGTAAACTGCGTTTTACCGTTGCGGAAACACAACAGACCGACAGCAGCGGTCTTTTTTTCATCAGCAACTTTACGTTAACGTAAACGAAAAGATACCTTACACAAAGACAAGGAAACATCATGAGCCAAGCAGATCCAATTGTGATTGTGAGTGCAGCGCGCACACCAATGGGCGGTTTTCAGGGCGATTTCAACAGCCTCACCGCCAGCCAACTCGGGGCAACCGCCATTGCTGCCGCCGTCGAGCGTGCCGGTATCAGCGGTGAGGATGTCCAAGAAGCGGTGATGGGATGTGTCTTGCCAGCCGGACAAGGCCAAGCCCCAGCACGGCAAGCAGTGTTAGGAGCCAAGCTACCGTTATCGGTCAACTGCACCACTATCAACAAAATGTGCGGTTCGGGGATGAAGGCCATCATGTTTGCCCACGACATGTTAGTCGCGGGTAGCAATCAAGTGATGATCGCTGGCGGCATGGAAAGCATGAGCCAAGCGCCCTATTTGTTGCCGAAGGCGCGTGGTGGTTTCCGTCTCGGTCACGGTGATATCAAAGACCATATGTTCTTAGATGGCCTAGAAGATGCCTACGACAAAGGCAAATTGATGGGTTGGTTTGCGGAAATTTGTGCAGAGAAATACGGCTTTAGCCGCGAAGCACAAGATGATTTTGCGGTACGTTCACTACAACGTGCCCAACATGCGATTCAAAGCGGCTTATTCAAAGCAGAAATCGCCCCCGTTACCGTCGCGGGTCGTAAAGGCGAGGTGTTGATCGAAAATGATGAACAACCACTCAAAGCCAATCTGGAAAAAATCCCTACCTTAAAACCGGCCTTCAAAAAAGACGGCACCGTCACCCCAGCCAACTCCAGCTCAATCTCTGACGGCGCAGCCGCCGTGGTGATGATGAAACTGAGCGAGGCAGAAAAACGCGGCCTGAAACCGATTGCAAAAATTGTCGGTCACAGCACTCATGCCCACGAACCAGCATGGTTCAGCACCGCGCCGGTCGATGCAATGCGTAAATTGCTCAATCAAATCGGCTGGACCACTGACGATGTCGATTTATACGAAATCAATGAAGCCTTTGCCGTGGTTACGATGGCAGCGATGCACGACTTAGCTTTGCCAGCAGACAAAGTGAATGTACGCGGTGGGGCATGTGCCCTCGGTCATCCGATTGGGGCCTCCGGTGCCCGCATTGTGGTGACATTGTTGGCGGCCTTGCAGCAAACCGGCGGCAAACGCGGCATCGCCAGTTTGTGCATCGGCGGTGGTGAAGCCACTGCACTGGCAGTCGAATTACTGTGATTGATGTTCCCACTGCCACCGCAGTGGGACTTACGTTTTTAACAGGAGGCAGACATGCTGCTGTCGAGTGAACATCGGATGTTGCAAGACACCTTGCGCGATTTTGCCGAGCAAGAACTCAAACCTCATGCCGCACAATGGGCACAAAACCACACATTCCCCGCCGAGGCTTTGCGTAAATTAGGCGAGTTGGGGTTATTCGGTATTACGGTACCGACAGAATGGGGCGGGGCCGGTTTGGACACCCTCGCGGCGGCAGTGGCGCTTGAGGAAATTGCCGCTGGAGATGGGTCGGTCTCAACCATTATTTCCGTAACCAACTCAGTCGGGTGTGGCCCGATTGAACGCTTTGGCAATGATTGGCAAAAAGAGCAATTCTTACGGCGCATGGCGAGTGGAGAATGGCTTGGCGCATTTTGTTTGACCGAGCCACATGTGGGTTCGGATGCCGGCGCCATTCGTACCCGCGCTGTACGTGAGGGGGATGAATATGTCTTGAACGGTGCCAAACAGTTTATTACATCGGGGAAAAACGCCGATGTTGCGATTGTGATTGCCGTCACCGACCCCACCGCCGGCAAAAAAGGGATTTCCGCCTTTATTGTCCCCACGTCGACCTCGGGCTACATCGTGGCCAAAGTCGAAGAAAAAATGGGACAAGCCGCCAGCGATACCTGCGCCATCATGTTCGACAATTGCCGTATTCCAGCCAGTCATCGACTGGGGCAAGAAGGTGAGGGCTATAAAATTGCGTTGGCTAACCTAGAGTCGGGACGCATTGGCATTGCCGCACAAGCCTTGGGTATGGCACGCGCGGCGTTGGAATGTGCCGTGGCGTATGCCAAAGAGCGCGAAAGCTTCGGCCAAGTGATTTTTGACCACCAAGCTGTCGGTTTCCGCCTCGCCGAT
This sequence comes from Aquaspirillum sp., assembly GCF_055136605.1. Lineage (NCBI taxonomy): Bacteria > Pseudomonadati > Pseudomonadota > Betaproteobacteria > Neisseriales > Aquaspirillaceae > Aquaspirillum > Aquaspirillum sp. Next base: position 19,005 of record NZ_JBSQVP010000007.1, read on the forward strand.
GCCGCCACTCAACTAGAAGCCGCCCGCCAATTGGTATGGCATGCCGCCAGTTTGAAAGATGCAGGTTTACCGTGTTTGAAAGAGGCTTCGATGGCCAAGTTGTTTGCCTCGGAGATGGCTGAACGGGTGTGCTCTGCCGCGCTACAAACCCTTGGCGGCTATGGCTATCTGAGTGATTATCCGATCGAACGGATTGCACGCGATGTACGGGTCACCCAGATTTATGAAGGCACCAGCGACATCCAAAAATTGGTGATTGCTCGTGCCTTAGCCCAAGGCTAGGTTTGCTGCATCCGTTGAGCCCGTGCCATACGGCGGGCCTCTTGCTCCATTTCCATCAAAATGGTCTGCACATAGCGCAGGTGAGTATGACTCTCGGCCTGCGCTGTTTCGGGTTTACCGTCGATAATGGCGCGGAAAATCGCCGTATGTTGCGCCATAATTCGTTCGCGTGTGTCTCCGCGTAAATACAAGCCACCGATATTGGTAATCACATTGCGCTGTAACAAATCAAACAGCCCCTTCGTGGTATGAAATAACACCACGTTGTGGCTAGCCTCGGCAATGGTCAGGTGAAACTGGGCATCTGCCGCGCCTTCACGCGCCAAATCTTGACTGTGATAAGCGGTTTCCAACTCCTCAAACCGCTCGATCAATAATGCCTTATCGACCTGATTCGCCCGTAATGCGGCATAGTAGGCACTGGCCCCTTCAATCGCCAAACGATATTCCAACAAATCACTGTGCACATCGGGATGCCGCTCTAATAAAGCCAGTAATGGATCGGAAAAAGCATGGCCGATGGTGTTTGCCACATAAGTCCCGCCCCCTTGTCGACTTAACAACAAGCCACGAGCCACCAACTTTTGAATTGCCTCGCGTAACGAGGGCCGCGACACCCCAAAACGTGTGGCTAGTTCACGCTCCGGCGGTAATTTTTCGCCCGCCTTAAACCGCCCAGCCAAAATCATATTTTCTAGTTCTGTCATCACCTCGTCAGATAGGCGACGTGGTGTACGCATGGTTGTCATGCCCAGCTCCAAATTGGTCAGACCAAAAACAAGCCATCCAAGTGGCAAGGCGGTCTGACATACAGGTTATGAGAATCGCGGTGGATTCCAGTCAAAATTTAGCGAAATATCATAGCTAATCTACACAATTCTGACAGCAAAGCCAAACCGATTTTTTTACAAATGAAACAATGATTTAAATACAGTCAAGATAGCTTACCCTAACGTAAACAGCCGCAATGCTTCACTGCAACATGGATAAACATTGACAGCCAGTAAACGTTTCATATTCAATGCCACAGGCTGTTTTGTAAATTGGTCATACCAAAAAACAGTCTATCCCTCTCGGCAGAAACCCTGCCCCCCTTTTGATAAAAAGACACACTCCGAGGAGGAGAAACCCAAGATGAGCCTAGGACTACAAGCCCTATTGGCATTTTCGCCGATCTTACTGGCGGCGATTTTGTTGATCGGCCTGCATTGGCCAGCAAAACGCGCCATGCCTGCCGTGTTCATTCTCACCGCCGCCATTGCATTGTTTGGTTGGGAGATGTCGTTTAACCGCGTGTTGGCTTCCACACTGCAAGGCGCCGTGATTACGCTGTCGGTGTTGTGGATTATTTTTGGCGCAATTTTGCTACTGAACACCCTGAAACATTCAGGGGGGATTGCCGCCATTCGCCACGGTTTTACCCACATTAGCCCCGACCGCCGTATTCAGGCAGTTATTATCGCTTGGTTGTTTGGTTGCTTTATTGAAGGTGCCTCTGGTTTTGGTACCCCAGCCGCCATCGCCGCACCCCTGTTAGTGGCAATGGGATTCCCCGCACTGGCCGCTGTGATGCTGGGTATGATGGTGCAATCCACCCCAGTGTCGTTTGGTGCCGTCGGTACGCCAATCATCATCGGTTTGAACAAAGGGTTAGACAGCGCCAGCATCACCGAACGCTTAGTCGCAAATGGTTCTGATTGGTCGCATTATCTGCAGCTGATCACCAGCGAAGTGGCGATTTTGCATGCCTTAACGGGTTTTATCATGCCAGTGCTAATGGTGATGATGATGACCCGTTACTTCGGTAAAAACCGCTCTTGGAAAGAGGGTTTGGAAGCGGTGCCGTTTGCTTTATTTGCTGGCTTGGCTTTCACCATTCCTTATGCTTTAACTGGCTTATTGTTAGGACCAGAATTTCCTTCTTTACTCGGCGCTTTAATTGGTTTGGCCATCGTGGTACCGGCTGCAAAAGTCGGTTTCTTGGTACCAAAGAAAAGCTGGGATTTTGCACCAGCCAAAGAATGGCCTAGCGAATGGATGGGTTCGATTGAAATTAAGCTGGATGGCTTGAACGAACGCGCCCCATTGGCTATCTGGAAAGCATGGTTGCCTTACATTTTGGTCGCGGGTTTATTGGTGTTGTCGCGCGTTAGCCCAGACTTGAAAGCGTTCTTGACCGGCTTGGCTTGGAAAACGGGTGATATCTTGGGTGAGAAGGGCATTACTGAAAGCGTGGCCCCGCTGTATCTGCCCGGGGGGATCTTGGTTTTTGTGGTATTGCTGACGTTCTTTATCCACAACATGCGTGTCTCGGAACTGAAAGCCGCCATCGGTGAATCAAGCAAAGTATTGTTTGGTGCTGGTTTTGTGCTGATGTTTACCGTCCCAATGGTGCGGATTTTGATTAACTCTGGCGTCAATGGTGCAGAGTTAGACAGTATGCCAATTGCCATGGCCAGTTTTGTGGCACAAACCTTTGGCGATGTTTACCCATTCTTTGCTGCGACAGTTGGCGCAATGGGGGCGTTTATTGCAGGCTCCAACACCGTGAGTAATATGATGTTGGCACAGTATCAGTTTGGCGTTGCCGAATCACTCGGCATCACCAGCGCCTTGATTGTAGCGATGCAAGCCGTTGGTGCTGCAGCTGGCAATATGATCGCCATTCACAACGTGGTAGCAGCATCGGCAACCGTCGGGCTGTTGGGCCGCGAAGGGGTGACCCTGCGTCGTACCTTAGTGCCAACACTTTACTACCTGACAGTGGTTGGCATTTTAGGCACGATAGCCATTTATGGTTTGGGCATGACCGACCCGTTATTGAAATAATCACACCGGCTACCGCTTCCCAGCGGTAGCCCATCGCCGAGACAGTGTGGCACGTACCGCACCGCCACGAGGAGACACCGATGACTTCACCGACTCGCCCACAAACGGTTTACCTATTTGGCACCTGTATTGTGGATTTATTCTTTCCTACAGCCGGCATCAGCGCCATCAAACTGTTAGAACGGGAAGGAATTCGTGTGCGTTATCCACAAGAGCAATCCTGTTGTGGACAACCGGCCTATTCCTCGGGCTATCTGGCCGAAGCGCGCACTGTCGCCGCCGCGCAAATCGCGGTGTTCCCGGGTGATGAACCGATTGTGGTGTTATCGGGTTCATGTGCTGGGATGATGAAACACCACTACCCGAGCCTATTCGATGGCTTACCACAACAAACCCAAGCACGGGCTTTTGCTGCCCGTATCTATGAATTGACCGAGTTTCTCACCAAGGTTTTAGACATCAAGCTGTGCGATCTTGGCCAGCCGGTGGAGATTGCTTTGCATACCTCTTGTGCGGCGCGGCGCGAAATGGGCGTGCGCGACACTTCATTAGCCCTACTCAATCAACTGGACAAGGTGGTGTTGAAACAACACGACCACGAGGCGGAGTGTTGTGGGTTTGGTGGCACGTTCTCTGTGCGCCATCCGCATATTTCGGCGGCGATGGTGGAGGATAAGACCAGCGCGTTGAAAGCCTGTGGTGTGCAACAGGTGGTGAGTGCGGATTGTGCGTGTTTGTTGAATATCAATGGAGCACTGGAAAAACAGGGTGCGTCCTTGCGCGGACAACACATTGCCGATTTCCTGTGGCAACGTACCCAACACGTGGAGGCCAAACAATGAGCCACAGCCATCCTCTGCACGATTTCCGTGCCGCCAGCAGCCACGCCGCGCAAGACCCAAATCAACGACACAACACCCGCGCGGCTATGGATTTTTTGATGCAGCGTCGCGCTGCGCAATTTCCCGATGCAGATGAATTAAGTCGGTTGCGCGATTTGGGACAAAAAATCCGCCAACGCGCCTTATCACAGCTGCCAGCGTTATTAGAAACCTTAGAAGCACGTTGCAACGCCAATGGTATTCAAGTGCATTGGGCAGACACCCCTGCCGAAGCTTGCGACATCATCGCTAAGCTGATGCAGCAGGCCAACAGCCAAGAAATTATTAAAGGCAAATCGATGGTGAGTGAGGAAATTGAACTCAATCACTACCTCGAAGCACAAGGTATGACGGCATTGGAAAGTGATATGGGGGAATTTATTGTGCAACTGGCACATGAAAAACCCTCGCATATCATCATGCCAGCAATTCACAAAACCAAAGTCGATATTGCCCATTTATTCCACGATGAACTGCCCCGCACACCGTATACCGAGGATGTAGACGAGCTGATTCAAATTGGCCGCCATGCCCTGCGACAGCGTTTTTTTACCGCCAAAGTCGGGTTGTCTGGTGTCAATGTCGCGGTGGCAGAAACAGGCACCTTGGTATTGGTGGAAAATGAAGGCAATGGCCGCCTCACCACCAGCGCACCTGAGATGCACATTGCCATCACTGGCATTGAAAAAGTGGTCGAAAAACTCAGCGATGTGCCGCCGATTTTAAGCTTGCTGACACGTTCGGCGACTGGCCAGCCGATTACCACTTATGTCAACATGATTTCTAGCCCACGCAAAGCGGGTGAGAAAGACGGCCCACAACAGGTGCATTTGGTGCTGTTGGATAATGGCCGCAGCCAAGCCTATGCCGATTTGCAACTGCGCGAAACACTGCAATGTATTCGCTGTGGCGCGTGCATGAACCATTGCCCTGTTTATACCCGCATTGGTGGCCATGCCTATGGCACAACCTATCCCGGGCCGATTGGCAAAATTATCTCGCCACATCTGTTAGGGCTAGATGACACCAAAGACTTACCGAGTGCTTCGACCCTATGTGGCGCCTGTAGCGAAGTCTGTCCTGTGCGGATTCCCATTCCAGAGCTGTTATTACGTCTACGCCAAGAATCAGTTACCCCCGAAAACGAACCTAATCACCCTCACACAGTACGCGGACAAGGTGCGAAATACCGCGCCACCGAAAAATGGCTGTGGCGCAGTTGGGCACGTATCTATAGCAAACCCGCGTTGTACCGCGCCAGCCGTTTTGCCGCCACCCGTTTACGCGGTCTGCTACCACACGATGTCGGTGCATGGACAATCGCCCGTGCAAAACCACAACCCGCAGCAAAATCATTACACGAGTTGGTTGCGGAATATCAAGCCACACAGGGGAATCAGCCATGACCGCGAAAACCCGTATTTTATCTCGTCTGCGTGCCGCGCCTTCTCAACAAAAAGCTGCGCCGAGTGCAGAGGATTACGCCGTCGCGCAACAACCGTGGCGCTTTGACAGCACCGAACGCACCAGCCGATTTAAAGACCTATTGACTGCCGTACAAACTGAGATTCATGACTGTACTAGCGAGACTTGGCCGCAAACACTGGCAGAACTGGCGGCACAAAAAGGGTGGCGGAATCTGTTGTTACCGGAAAACTCGCCGCTCAACAACGCGATTGAACAGACATGGCAAAACAGTGTCAGCGCCCTACCACCGCTGCAACACTACGATCAAGCCATTGAAGCATGGCGTGAGGCCCTATTTTTTGATACCGATGCAGCCATCACCGGCTGTCATGCTGCCATTGCTGCCACGGGCTCGATTGTTTTATGGCCCAGCCCCAGCGAACCACGCTTAATGAGCTTAGTCCCACCGACCCATATTGTGGTGGTGAAACAGAGTCAGTTGGCGGATAACCTGCTTGATCTAATGCAACAACAGCAATGGCAACAGGGGATGCCCACCAATCTCGTGTTGGTATCTGGCCCCTCTAAAACATCGGACATTCAGCGCGTCACGGCCTATGGTGCACATGGCCCCAAAGCCCTGATTGTGTTGTTCCTCACTGATTGCTAAGGCTGTTGCCATGACCCAACAAGCTCCCGACCATTTAGACCGTCGTTATCAACGCTTTTACCAGCTGTTATGCGAATTTCTGCCCAGTGAGCGTTTAATCACCCATCCCTTATTGACCTATGCCTATGGCACAGATGCCAGCTTTTATCGCCTCACCCCAAAAATCGTGGTGCGCGTTGAAAGTGAACAGGAAGTGGTTAAGCTATTACAACACGCACGCCGTGAAGGGATCCCAGTGACCTTCCGTGCAGCAGGGACATCGCTATCTGGTCAGGCCATCAGCGACTCGGTGTTAATCCTTTTGGGCGATCAATGGCGGGGGCACGATATTCTCGATGATGGACAACGGATTCGTCTGCAACCGGGAGTGATTGGGCAATGGGCTAACGATTGGTTAAAACCCTATCAACGTAAAATCGGCCCTGATCCTGCGTCGATCAATGCCGCCAAAATTGGGGGGATTGTTGCCAATAACTCCAGCGGTATGTGCTGCGGCACGGCACAAAACACCTATCACACCCTCGATTCGATGCGATTGGTGTTGGCGGATGGTACGGTGTTGGACACAGCCGACCCCATCTCGGTCGATGCTTTCCGTCACAGCCACGCCGCATTGTTACAACAGCTCAGTGAATTGGCCCACCACGCCAAACATCACCCCACGCTTGCTGACAAAATTCGCCATAAATACCGCCTGAAAAACACCACCGGCTATGCGCTCAATAGCCTGATTGATTTTGATGATCCCATCGATATTTTGATGCACCTGATGGTGGGCTCGGAAGGCACACTGGGCTTTATTTCTGAAGTGGTCTATCGCACAGTCGAAGACCCTCCCTATAAAGCCTCGGCATTGGTGGTATTTGCTCATGCAAAAACCTGCTGCCAAGCGGTCGCCGCGCTGAAAAGTGCACCGGTCAGTGCAGTGGAATTGATTGATGGTCGTGGCATCGCCTCAGTTCGCAATAAACCCGGGTTACCCGCCTTTATCCAAGATCTTGATTTGCAAGCCTGTGCGCTGTTAATCGAGAGCCGAGCTAATAGCAGTGAACAATTGCAACAGCAGCTGGCCGAGATTCACGACACTTTACAACCCTTCCCAATGATAGAGCGCACCCCTTTCACCACAGTTGAGGCGGAATATGCCGCTTATTGGGCGGTGCGTAAGGGCTTATTCCCAGCAGTCGGGGCGGTGCGTGAAACCGGCACCACGGTGATTATTGAAGATGTCGCCTTCCCCGTGCCCGACTTGGCCGCCGGTGTTGAAAAGCTGCAAGCCTTGTTTGAGCAATTTGGCTATCACGAAGCGTTGATCTTTGGTCATGCCCTAGAAGGTAATTTGCATTTTGTGTTTACCCAACGCTTCGACGAACCGCAGGAAGTGGCGCGCTATGATGCGTTTATGGATGCAGTGGCGCAGTTGGTGGCGGTGGAATATGGCGGATCGTTAAAAGCCGAACACGGCACTGGCCGCAATATGGCCCCCTACATTGAATTAGAGTGGGGCAGCGAGGGTTATGCCTTGATGGTGGCAATCAAACGCGCCTTTGATCCGTATGGCGTGCTGAATCCCGATGTGATGATTAGCAGTGATGCCGCTATCCATTTAAAAAACCTCAAAGCACTGCCGGCTGCCCACGAGATTGTGGACAAGTGTATCGAATGTGGTTTTTGTGAACCGGCTTGTCCCGCACGTGAACTGACCCTAAGCCCACGACAACGGATCACAGTTTGGCGTGAAATGCAGGCCCTACGCGCCAGTGGCGAACAACCCGAGCGGTTGGCACTGTTAGAGCGTGACTATCCGTATATGGGTATCGACACCTGTGCCGCCACGGGTTTATGTCAACAAAACTGTCCAGTTGGCATCAACACCGGTGATTTCATTCGTGCCCTGCGTGCTGAAGATGCCCCCGCCCAACACGAACAAGCGCGTTATTTGGCAGAGCATTTTTCTGGTGTCACTCAGGCTGCGCGCACCGGTTTAAAAGTGGCTCATGTGGCTAAAGTGGTGTTAGGGGATCGCCTGTTACAGCAGCTCAGCAAACAAGCGCGCCAATTTGTCCCTGCCCTCCCACAGTGGAACAGCGCCTTACCCACTGCCGCAGCGCGGCCACCACGACCGCAACATCATGCAGCACGCAAAGTGGTGTATTTTGCCAGCTGTGTTAGCCGCACCATGGGCCCAGCCAGCAACGACAGCGACTCACGCTCATTGATGCAAGTGACGGTGGCCGTGTTAGAACGGGCCGGTTATGAAGTGATCTTCCCTGCGGCGCTGGATGAACAATGCTGCGGACAACCTTTTGAATCCAAGGGCCATTTCTCGTTAGCAGAACAAAAACGGCAGCAAGTGTTTGATGCCCTAGCACAAGCCAGCCAACACGGCCAATATCCTATTTATGTGGATACCAGCCCCTGTGCCTTGCGTTTATTAAGCGCCAGCGACCGCCAGCAGCTAAACATTTTCGATTCGATTCCCTTCCTCACCGAGCATGTGCTACCGCATTTAACGGTGAAACCAGTTAATGAATCGATTGCCGTGCATCTCACCTGCTCGAGTCGCAAAATGGGTGTGGATCAGCATTTGCTGCGCTTGGTCAAAGCCTGCGCCCAACGGGTTACTGTCCCTGAGTTTATCGGGTGTTGTGGTTTTGCTGGTGACAAAGGCTTTAGCACGCCGGAACTCAACGACCACGCCTTACGCGACTTATCACACCAAGTCAGTCATTGTGATAGCGGTGTTTCCAGCAGCCGTACCTGTGAAATCGGCCTGTCTTCACATAGCGGCTTGCACTATCGACATGCGGTGTATCTACTCGACCGCGCTAGCCAGTCATAATGCCAGCGGCGGAGTGTTTGCTCCGCCGCCGCTTTGCTAGCTCAATGCCAAATTTGCTCTGGCTTAAACTTCCCCAATCACCCCACCATCTTCACGACGAATCACCACCGTTGCTGCACGAGGCCGACCGCCTTGAGCACCATCAGGCCAACTTGAAATGGCTTTGGGTGCAGCCGGATCGCTACGCTCACTCGCTGGCTCCCCCGGATGTTGGATGTTGACAAACATGGTTTTCAAGTCAGGGGTAAAGGCCAAACCGGTCACTTCACAACCATTAGGCCCAGTCAAGAAGCGGCGTGTTTCACCCGTTTCTGGAATGGTAGCCAGCATTTGGTTATTACCCATGCCGGTATAGTCTTTTTGGTTTAAGGTACTGGTGGACACATCGGTTTGAATCCACAAAATACCATTGCGACTGAACACTAAACCATCAGGGCTACCATACATATCGCCTTTGATATTGCCCTTTTTGTCGCCGTCGCGCTCGGGATGACCAGCAAGGGCATAAATATCCCACTTAAACTGGGTGGCAGTGGGTTGGTTACCTGCCTCGTGCCAACGAATGATATGACCAAAGACATTCTTCGCCCGTGGGTTAGCCGCATCCGTCGCTGGTTTGCCATCGGTCCCCCGTTCGCTGTTGTTGGTCAGCGTACAGTACACCTCCCCTGCTTTATGTGGATGAACAGCAATCCATTCAGGCCGGTCCATCTTAGTTGCACCAACACGGTCGGCTGCCAAACGGGTTTTAATCACTACCTCGCCTTGATCAGCAAAGCCATTGGCAGCAGTCAGGCCATTTTTACCGTGAGTCAGTTCTAACCATTGTCCCGAACCATCGGCATCAAAACGTGCCACATATAAGGTGCCATGCTCTAACAAATCGCGATTGGCCTTGCGGTCGTAACGATTGAACTTGTCGCGGCTAACAAATTTGTAAATGTATTCAAACCGTTGATCATCACCCATATACACCACAGCACGCCCATCTTCGGCAATCGTCACCGTCGCGCCTTCGTGTTTGATCCGCCCTAACGCAGTACGTTTGATTGGCTTCGCCTTAGGATCAAAGGGATCAATCTCTACCACCCAACCAAAGCGATGCGGTTCATTTGGATTGATTTGGCGATCAAAACGGAAATCGACTTCAGCCCAACGATAGCCAGCATCAGTCGCTTTAATCCCGTAGCGTTTATCGTCCTCGCTCAGCTGTCCATTATTAGCAAAATAATCGCTCCAGTTTTCCTCACAGGTGAGATAAGTCCCCCACGGGGTGGGCCCACTGGCGCAGTTATTAAAGGTGCCCAACACTTCGACCCCGCGTGGATCTGCTGCGGTTTTCATCAAAGCATGACCGCGAGCAGGCCCGCCGATCTGAATGGGGGTCAGAGCATGGATGCGGCGGGCAAATTGAGAGGGGCGCACCACTTGCCAACCTTTTTGTCCACCCAAGTCTTGCACCTCAATGACAGAGACGCCCACTGCATGCTGTGCTTTACGCACTTTTTCTGCATTCCACGTCTTCATGCCATCGCTGTGCAATAGGCCATCATCGGTGTATTCATGGTTGATCGCCAACAAACCTTGTTTGGAATGGGCCGAACCAAAGGGCAGTGGAAAATAGGCCATGCCATCATGGTGCATCCCCGCTTGGACGGCTTGTTCTTCGGCGCTATTGCTGGCATCAGCTTTGAAAGCAGGCATCTTGCCTTTGACACCAATTGGATCACCCCACGCATACAACACCTCGGCGCGGTAGCCTTTTGGTACCACCACGGTATCGCTGGTAGATAAGGGAACGGCCTCAAAGCCAAGCGAAACAGGGGCAGGTGTGGCAGCTTGGGCAATGGCACTGAAGCTAGAAGACAACAGCCCAGCCGCAGATAAGGCTGCTCCGCCTTTTAATAATTGGCGGCGCCCCAGTTGGGTTTCTAAAACATCACTGAAAATCGGATTGCTGCTGGTATTAAGAACGCTATCGTCGGTTTTAAGCAGGGGCTTACCCATGGCTCGCTCCATTAGGCAAAAAGTTGGAAAAGTGCGCCTAAGTTACGAGAAGCGTGTGAAAAAACGATGACAGCCAAGGAGAAAGCAGCTTATTCGCTACCAACAGCAGTCAGGCAAAGGACAATACAATTAGGGCAGACGCACAGTCTGCCCACTAGAGAGAATACATCGCAATCAAGCTGCTTGACGGGCTAACGCGGGATGTCGTGGGTGGTGGCTGCTGGAGGGGGTAGAGGAAGCAGCAGCGGTGGTATCGGTCAGAAAAGCGAGTAAAGCAGCCTCGGCAATTTGTGCGCGGCTACAGCCACGGTCTTCCGCTAAACGTGCCAAACGATGTTCGATCTCGGCCGACAAACGCAATGAAATCACAGACATGGCAAGCTCCTTGTTCAGTGTTGCAATCGAGATGGAGGCAATGTTGCTGTGCCATAACCACAGACGGTGCCTCATCTTTAATTAAGCATAAACCATGCCGAAAAAAAAGAGGCCCGAAAAATCGGGCCAGAAGGAGCGCTGCAAGAGAAGATTGCGCGAGCGATTGCGTGTCAGAACAACATCAGCAATTAAAAGCGGTGCACATATTTAAACCAGACTTTATTACCAGCAAAACGGTTTTCCACCGCTGTTTCATGCTGCCATTTAAAAATGAACTGATCGCCAGATTTGCCGGTGTATTGAATATGCGGGCCAAAGGCAAACACCTGACCTCGGTTACCGTCGGTGCCAACTTTGCGACCATTTAACTCATCATCGGTGGTTTGCTTCAGATAATAGCCGCCCAAACCATAGGCCCATTCCCCTTGGCGATAGCCAAGCAAATAGTCCATGTGGAACTCATCACCCGATTGATAATTGGTGCTGTTGTTTTTGGTTTTGATGTTGTACATGAGCTTCGCCGATGCCTCAAAACCATTGTTTGCCAAATAAGTCACCGCCAAAATCGGCTCAAAACTGTAGTAATTGGCGCCAATACTGCGGCGTGGGTCTTGGCTATCCCATGCCCCAGTGGGCAAATTGATATCCACACCAGCTGCCACATGCCAGTTTGGGCTATGCCATGACAATACAAACGGATTTACCGTCACATCACCCAAGCCAACACGCGATTTGCTGCCACCTAAGCGCGGTAAATCAAGATCTTGGTACACCACCGGCAAAATGGCGTGCATTGCCCAGTTCGCACCGAGGATTTTTACATCGGTGACATGCACCAAACGCAGGGCATCAAAGAAAGCTTTAACAGTGGCTTTTTCTGTGCCACCTTTGCCATTTGGCAATTTCACCGTATTGCCATTGCCATCTTTCAACGTACCGGAGTAATAGCCCATGTAGTTGATAAAGTAGGTGCCAGGGGGTGGCAATGCACCAGACAAGAACGTTTCCGCACCATTTGGGTACTGGTCACCGCCTTCTTTGGCCTGAGCTTGTAACGCAACGGCGGCCAGCGCCACGGCGATACAGTAATGGGTTTTATTGCGCAGCATCTTAGGTGTTTTCCTCTATTTTTAGATTTTTCTGTGTCATGTCACCGCAAGCAGCGGTGCATTCACAGTGTGGCAACAACAGGCGAGTTATTGATGTTGACTGTTGTTGCCCTGTTGCTTCTCCTAGCAGCACCGCAGGGATCGCTAACGTCCCAAATCTTTTGCCGACACCCCACCAATCCCAAAATGCTCTTTTGGCATTTCATGGATGATGATCCGCACTTGTTCGGGTTTGACATCAACCGATTCTGAAATAGCACGGGTCATTTCGGCAATCAGCTTACGCTTTTGCTCCACTGTCCGGCCCTCTAATAAATGCACTTCTGCGATAGGCATATCTCTGTCCTTTTATTCCACAAAGCGAATGGAGGTACTGCCCAAGTTTTGCACACGCAAGGTCACATGATCCCCCGGTGCCACCGCCACTGCTTCGGTAATGCCACCCGACAACACCACCGTCCCCGCTGGCAATTCCTCACCACGTGCACCCAGATGGTTTGCCAACATCGCCACCGCAGCTGCAGGATGGTTCAACACCGCTGCACCTGCACCCAAAGCCACCGGTTGGCCATTTTTCTCTAACACCACGCCCAAGGTGCGTAGATCTAACCCTTCAACCGAGGTCATGCTGCCACCCAACACAAAACGGGCCGACGAACAGTTATCCGCAATCACACTTTTTAGATCAAACTTAAAATCGCGATAACGGCTGTCGATCACCTCAATCGCTGGCATCACAAAATCGGTCGCCGCCAAAACGCTACCAATATGGCAACCTGGGCCTTTTAATGGCTTTTTCAAAACAAAAGCAATTTCTGGTTCAACTTTAGGGTGAATCAGCTCGGAGACTTTCGCCTCACCGCCATCCACCACCGAGAAATAATCGACCAAGAAACCAAAGCATGGACTATCCACGCTCATCTGCTTCATTTTGGCGTAGGACGTCAAACCCGCCTTATAACCGACAATCCGCGCACCGCGTGCTAATTTACGGCGGCGAATTTCATCCTGAATCGCATACGCATCTTCCCAGTCCATCTCGGGATGATCGTCCGTGATTTTTAGGGTGTCTTGTGCATTCAGCTCACAATTTTCTAAGTATTCTGCTAAACGCAAAATGGTTGCACGTTCTAATTTCATGTCAGTAATCCCCGTTCCCGCGCCATCGTGATAGCGGTATCCTCAATCATGTCTTCCTGCCCACCCACCATGCCACGGCGACCCAGTTCTACCAAAATATCGCGCGCTGGCACGCCATATTTCACCGAAGCGCGTTTTGCAAACAGCAGGAACGAACCATACACACCGGCATAACCCAAGGTCAGCGCATCACGGTCAATCCGAATCGGGAAGTCCATCATCGGCACGACTAAATCTTCAGCAACGTCGGTGATTTTTGCCACATCGACACCGGTTTCAATGCCCATCAAACTACAGACGGCAATAAACACTTCCATCGGGGTATTCCCCGCCCCTGCGCCCAAACCCGCTGCCGCCGCATCAATCCGGTTAGCACCGACTTCAATCGCTGCAATTGAGTTTGCCACGCCCATCGCCAAATTGTGGTGGCCGTGGAAGCCCAATTCAGTTTCTGGTTTTAACGCTTCACGCACTGCACCCAAACGCGCTTTGACACCTTCGGGCAATAGATGACCCGCAGAGTCGGTGATATAGATACAGTTCGCGCCATACCCTTCCATCAGCTTGGCTTGTTTCACCAAACCCTCGGGGCTATTCATGTGCGACATCATCAAAAAACCGACGGTGTCCATCTCTAACTTACGCGCCATGGTGATGTGTTGTTCTGACACATCGGCTTCGGTGCAATGGGTGGCGACACGGATGGTGTGGACGCCCAAATCACGCGCCATTTTCAGATGATCAACCGTACCAATGCCGGGCAATAACAAGGCCGATACTTTGGCTTGTTGCATCAAAGGAATCACGGTCGAAAGGTATTCTTCATCGGTATGCGCGGGGAAACCGTAGTTGACGGAGGAACCGCCCAAGCCATCGCCGTGGGTCACTTCAATCAAGGGCACGCCGGCTTGATCGAGGCCACAAGCAATGGTCTTCATCTGTTCCAAGGTCATTTGATGACGTTTCGGGTGCATACCATCGCGCAAGGTCATGTCGTGAACGGTAATTTTGCTTCCTGCCAGACTCATTTTGTGCTCCTTGATTTAATGTGAACCACAACCCGCCAGACGCGGCTCGCCACTGACGGTGGCAGGGCTTAATGTCAGACGACCGGCAAGGATTTCTTCCGCAAACATTTCAGCCGTGCGCGCCGCAGCAGCGGTCATAATGTCGAGGTTGCCAGCATAGGTTGGCAAAAAGTCGCCCAAGCCTTCGACTTCGAGGAATACCGACACCCGATTGCCATCGAACACCGGACCATTTACCAAACGGTAACCCGGTACATATTTTTGGACTTCGCCAATCATGGCGTGAATCGAGGCAGTAATAGCTTCGCGATTGGGTTCACCTTCCACCAAGCAATGCACTGTGTCGCGCATAATGAGTGGTGGTTCGGCGGGATTGATGATAATGATGGCCTTACCCTTTTTCGCCCCACCGACTTTTTCTACCGCACCGGCGGTGGTACGGGTGAATTCATCAATGTTTTTACGGGTACCCGGGCCAGCAGATTTTGAAGACACTGTCGCCACAATCTCACCGTAATTCACCGGCTGTACCCGCGAAATCGCCGCCACCATTGGGATGGTCGCTTGACCCCCACAGGTCACCATATTGACGTTCATTTCACGCTTGCCAACGTGTTCCAACAGATTCACCGGCGGCACGCAATAGGGACCAATGGCGGCAGGCGTTAAATCGACCATCAACACGCCCAACTCATTTAATTTGCGCGAATTTTCTGCGTGCACATAAGCACTGGTGGCATCAAAAGCGATTTGGACTTCATCTGCCAACACATGGGGCAACAAACCATCCACGCCCTCGGCAGTGACTTTCAACCCCAATTCAGCCGCCCGTTTCAGGCCTTCCGATTCTGGGTCAATCCCCACCATCCACAGCGGTTCAAGCACAGGACTGCGCTTTAATTTATACAGCAAGTCGGTACCGATATTGCCGGGGCCGATCAGCGCGCATTTGATTTTTTTGGTCATGGTGTGTTCCTTGAAGAAATGAGGTTCAACACATCGAGGACAGAATGCCGCCCTCGACGCGCAAGGCGGCACCGTTGGTGGCAGCGGCACGTGGGCTACACACATAGGTCACCAGTGCCGCCACTTCTGTTGGATCAATAAAACGCTTTAAAAGTGAGGTGGGGCGCGCCTCGGCAAAGAACCGGCGTTCGGTTTCTGCCAGATCAAGCCCTTGTTCAGCGGCCAATTTGGCAAAAAACTCACTCACCCCTTCAGTACGGGTCGGCCCCGGCAGGACGGCATTGACAGTGACGCCGGTGCCGGCGGCAGACTGTGCTAAACCGCGAGAAATCGACAGTTCTGCCGCCTTGCTCATCCCGTAGTGCACCATCTCGGTCGGTGGATTAACCCCCGATTCACTGGAGATAAAGACAATTCGTCCCCAGTTGGCCGACTTCATCAGCGGCAAATAGTGACGCGATAACCGGACACCACTCATTACATTGGTATCAAAGAAGCGTTGCCACTCATGGTCAGAAATAGCTTCAAAAGGAACGGGGTCAAAGATGCCAAGGTTGTTGACCAAAATATCCAGTTGGGGATAGGCATCAATCACCGCTTGGCAACCCGCTGCCGTTGCCAAATCTGCTGCCACGCCGCCCACCTTGGCGGTCGGCAGTTGCGCCAGCAACCGCGCTTGCGCCGCTGCCACACCGGCAGCTGAACGACCATTCAACACCACCGCCACCCCTTCACGGGCGAGCTCAGAGGCAATCGCAAAGCCAATGCCGGCAGTTGATCCGGTAATAAGGGCGGTTTTACCTGCAAGCAACAAATCCATGATCGGCGGTGCCTTATACGAAACGAACAGAGCAACCACCGATGCCACCGATGGTAACGCGCAAGTTGTCGCCTTTTTGAATCGGCACCATGGCCCCCATTGCGCCAGACAACACAATGTCACCCGCTTTCAATGGAATACCAAGACGGCCCAAGGTGTTCGCCAGCCAGACCATGGCATTGACGGGATGACCTAAGGTTGCGGCACCGGCACCGGTAACAACAATTTCACCGTTTTTCTCTAACACCATGCCACACAAGGCCAAATCGACTTTGCTGATATCCACCAGCTGATCGCCCAACACAAACACCCCACACGAGGCATTGTCGGCAACGGTATCTTGGATTTTGATTTTCCAGTCTTGAATGCGCGAATCGACAATTTCAAAACAAGCCATCACCCCTTCGGTGGCTGCCAACACATCCACAGCGGTCACCCCCGGGCCTTGCAAATCTTTTTTCAGCAAAAAGGCAATTTCGCCTTCGGCCTTTGGCTGAATCAGGCGATCAAACGGAATCGCCTCGCCTTCGTTGTACAACATGCCATCCAGCAGATAGCCAAAGTCGGGCTGGTGCACCCCCAACAAATTCATCACCGCTTGGCTGGTCACGCCAATTTTTTTCCCGACCACACGCTCACCTTTTTCAATCCGGCGTGCAATCATGCGTTGTTGAATGTGGTAAGCATCTTCGATAGAAATATCGAGGCCACGCGAGGTCAGTGGGGTGATCGTGCGGCATTCGGTTAACGCGCTATACAACTCATCGCCCAACTCGTTGATCTTGGCTTGTTCCATCTCAAAGGTATCCTTAGGTTGCAGTGGGCATTACAGCTTGATGCAGACGTTTTTCAGCTCGGTGTAGAACTCCAGCGAATGCACACCGCCTTCACGCCCGATGCCCGATTGTTTCGAGCCACCAAACGGGGTACGTAAATCACGCAGGAACCAGCTGTTTACCCACACCAACCCCACTTCTAATTGCGCGGCGATCCGATGGGCGCGGTTAATGTTTTGCGTGTAGACCGAAGCTGCCAAACCATAGTGGGTGTGATTGGCACGGCGGATGACTTCTTCTTCGCTATCGAACGGCATCACTGTGGTGCAAGGGCCAAAAATTTCTTCCCGCACCACCGTAGCGTTGTCGTCTAGGCCAGTCCAAATCGTCGGTTGCACCCATGCCCCTTGCGCCAGCTCAGCCGGCATTTCGGGGATGCCGCCACCGGTGATGACTGTTGCGCCTTCTTCCACGGCTTTTTTGTAGTAGGACAAGACTTTGTTGCGGTGTTCTTGGCTGACCAGCGGGCCCATATTGGTCTGGCTATCGCTAGGCACACCCAATTTCAGTTTTTCTGCACCGGCTTTAAGACGCGTTACAAAGGCATCAAAAATCGAGCGTTCGACATACACCCGTTCGGTGCCCAAACATACTTGGCCACAGTTGGCAAAACATGAACGCAATGTGGCTTCAATCGCCACCTCCATATCGCAATCAGCAAACACAATCGCTGGGTTTTTACCGCCCATTTCTAACGACACCGGACGTGCACCCTCGGCAGCGGCTTTCATAATTGCTGCGCCAGTGCGCGTTTCACCGGTAAAGGTGATGGCATTCACCCCTTGATGGGTGGTGAGGAATTCACCGGCCGACTGTGGGCCAAAACCATGCACAACGTTATAAACCCCTTTTGGCACACCGCAGGCATTCATCACCTCGCCGAGCAGGGTGGCGGTTTGTGGCGTTTCTTCAGAAGGTTTCACCACCACGGTATTACCGCAGGCCAAGGCTGGGCCGACTTTCCATGTCATCAACAACAACGGTAAATTCCACGGACACACCACACCCACCACACCCACCGGACGGCGTACCGCGTAGTTAATCGCGCCCTTGCCATCTGGGGTGGCCATTTCAAAAAATTCGGTCGGCGCGTTTTTAATTACGTCAGCAAAAATTTTGAAATTGGCAGCACCGCGTGGGATATCGATATGCGAGGCCAAGCTTTTTGGCTTGCCAGTGTCGGCACATTCGGCCTCTAAAAACTCATCAAAGCGGCGGGTAATCTCATCCGCCACTTTGTTTAAAATCTCAGTACGTTCTTGTACCGTCATCTTGCCCCAAGGGCCTTCTAATGCAGCACGTGCAGCAGCCACCGCCGCATTGACTTCGCTTTGACCAGCTTCATGCACCATGCCAATCAAGCTGTTATCAACTGGGGTGCGTTTTTCAAACTGTTTTGAGGTGGCGACAAACTCGCCGTTAATAAAATTCAGGATGTCTTTCATGGTGCACAGTGTCCTTATTCAAACGTAGAGAAAAGCGCATTAGGGTGAACTTAAGCCAAGCCAATCGCCGCCAGACCGGCGCGGGCACATTCTTCATCCTCAGCCTCTGACGCACCGGACACCCCGATGCCGCCAATCCAATCTTGCCCAACAGTGATCGGGAGTCCGCCGCCAAAGACCACCAAACGGGGCTGTGATGAGAAACCCAGCTTCATGCCATCATCGTGGCCGATATGTTTCATCCAATCTTTGGTTGGAAAACCGAAACTGGCTGCGGTGTAGGCTTTGTCGATGGCGATATCAACCGAATGTAAAAAGGCACCGGGCATCCGCAAGAAGCTCATCAGATTGCCGCTGCGATCAACAACGGCGACGTTGATACGCCACTGGCGGGCTTCGGCATACAACACCGCCGCACGGGCGGCGGTGGCCGCCGCCTCCCATGTGATACCGGGCAAGAGGGTGGCGGCTTGCATTTAGCTCACCACGCTCAGGAAGGCGTCGTTCAGCTGACGGTCGTGATAGAACACGCCACGGCCCACTTCTTCCCAGCTCCAAGTAATCGGGTGCATGTCGGGATAGTGTTGATAGCCGCCACAGAAGGTTTCCAGACGGTTGCCGGAAGGATCGAAGAAATAAATCGTGGTGCCTTGGGTGATGCCGTGGCGAGTTGGGCCAATGTCAATCGATACCCGATGGCGGCTCATGATGTCGGCTGCGCGCAACACTTGTTCCCAGCTTTCCATCAGGAAAGAGACATGGTGCAATTTGCCATCTTCAGGATGACGCACCATCGCCAAATCGTGGGCCTTAGCACTACAGGTAATCCAGGTTGCCAAGTCGGTTTCACCGTCTTCCAGCTTGACGCGCTCGACCAACGAGAAACCCAACACTTCGGTAAACAGTTTCAGGTTGCCATCGATATCGCCACCGTAGATCAGCGCATGGTCCATGCGAACTGGACGAATCCCCGGGCCATCGATCACATCTACGTCTGGGTCGTAATACCCCATGCCGTTACCGACGTCGGTTTTTTCGGCATACAGTTCAATGGTGTGGCCAGTGGGCAACACAAAACGCACACGCTCACCGGTTTCTAACAACTCACCAGCGGGCATACGCTCGGTTTTTACACCATAGGCCTGCAATTTTTGTTCGAAGTCATCTAAGGTTGCTTTGTCCAGCACCTTAAAGCCAAAGAAATCGAGCCCTGCACGATCGGTTTCGCGCAAGATAATGCTGTTGTGGTCGCGTTCTTGACGGGTTTTGAAGTACACGCGGCCTTGGCTGTCACGGCCAGTTTCCACTAAGCCCATCACTTCGGTGTAGAACTTCACCGATTCTTCCATATCCAACACGCGCAGTTGTGCATGTCCTGGACGCAATACGCCGGTCATCGCCATGATGTTTTCTCCTTGTTTAGCTTCTTCTCTATTTCAGCCGTGATTGGCCATTGCTTCGACTCGCTGTTATGCCAATGGCTTGCGGACATAACAGACATTTTTTTTCATCGAACCCAAAACCTGGACTTCCAAATCTGAGCTTGGCCGAATGCGACACGCCAACACGCGCCCAGCCGCTTCATCTTCTTTGCTGATGTGATCGCGGTTCATCACCTTTGCTTGGTATTCACCCGACAACACCGCCACCTTGCACACCCCACACCCGCCTTGGCGGCAACCGACAGGAATCCCCTTACGACCGAGGTTTTCCATCCCAGCTAACACCGTCTGGTCGGAACGGCAGCGATAGCGTTCTCCGGTATCAGTAATCAGCACATTAAAGGTTGGCGTTGCCATGCTGTTCTCCCGTGAAACATTACGATACAACTTGTTTTTCTCGATGTAAACATTTTTTCTCGAGATTTTTTTGTGCTGCAAAAAACCCTGTTCAGCGTAAAATCTCGAGTATTCGTTTTTTGCAGAAAACTCTAACTCTTTATGTCTCAAGACTCTTTACACGCAGCGGCTATCGAACCCAACAGCCCAAAAACCTTGGCTGAGAATGCCTATCTTCAGCTGCGCCACGACATCGTGACAGGCAAACACCGCCCGGGCAGCAAGCTGCGCGTTGAACACCTGAAAAAGCAATATCAAGTCGGTGCCGGCACGTTGCGCGAGGCGCTATTATTGCTGGTCACCGATGCCCTTGTTACTGTCCAAGGCCAACGCGGTTTTCGAGTGGCGCCGATTTCACTGGACGATTTTCAGGACATCACCCGCGTGCGGACGGTGCTCGAAGCCGAGGCATTGGCCCAATCTATCGCGCATGGCGATGAAGTCTGGGAGAGCAATGCCGTTGCTGCGTTTCACCGCCTAACGCGAGTGGAGGAAAGATTGCACCAAGGCGATGTTGGCTTTGATGAATGGGAAGCCCGTAACCGCGCTTTTCATTCCAGCCTGCTCGCCGCGTGCCCCTCGCGTTGGACGCTGCATTTCCTGTCTATCCTGTATCAACAATCCGAGCGTTATCGCCGTTTGGTATTAGGCAACCCCACCGTGCCGCGTGATGTCCACGCTGAACACCGTGCTTTGCTCGAAGCCACCCTACAACGTGATGCCAAAACTGCCTGCCGGCTGTTAATTCACCACATCGAAAAAACCCTCGAAGTGGTGCGGCGGCTACCTGCTGACAGCTTTGGCGAATAGCCCACGCTCACTACACATTGCGGAATAAAGGACTCCGCACCTGTTGTGCATCTGCAGCACTAAAAAACTTCTCGGTGTAAATATCACGCTCAAACAACCGGCCCTGCATCAATGTGGCAATCGATGCTTCGATCATGGCCGGTGGCCCACATAAATAGGCTTTCACGCCACGAAAATCGCCAGCAAAGTGTTCTCGAGCAGCTTCATGGGCATGACCACGGAAACCTGCCCACGCGGAGTCTTCCGGTTCAGCCGATAACGCTGGCAGATAGGTAAAGTGGCTGTGTTGTGCGGCCAACTCGGTAAACAAATCGTGGTAGTACAGCTCAGATAATTGCCGCGCCCCTTGCACCAAGGTAATTGGCAACTGACAGCCTTCGGCCAGTAAATCGAGAATCATCGATTTTGGGCTAGATAATCCCGACCCACCGGCGATAAACAACAGCGGCTGTTGCGCTGATTTACGGACAAAAAAGCGTCCGTATGGCCCAGACAAGGCCAGACGGTCACCTTCTTTGAGATTCTCATGTAGCCATGTCGTGGCTTGTCCACCGGGGACATGACGGATATTCAGTTCTAATTCAGCGTCTTGTGGTGCATTTGCCAGCGAAAAGGCACGGGCTTGTTCCACCCCAGGCACTTGCAAATTGACATATTGCCCTGCCTGAAAAGCAAGCTGTTCGCCTGCGGGAAGCTGGAGAAAAATACCTTTGATGGTGGGTGTCAGGTCAACAATGCGGCTAACCGTTGCCACATGGTCGGTGACGGGATGGTTGGCAGCATCGGGCTCTTCTTCAATTTCGGCTTCAATCACCACATCCGATTGCAAGGTGGCACAACACGCCAAGCATTTCCCTTCGTCGCGTTCGAAATCCATCAGCGCAAACGGGCTGGCTTCGCCGTGTTCAATCTCACCATCGTTGACTTGGATTTTGCAGGTGGCACACAAGCCATGACAGCAAGCATGTGGCAGCCAAATGCCTTTCCGTAAACAGGCATCTAAAATGGTTTGGCCCTCTTCGACATCAATCGTCTCGCCGAGGGGTTCAATCGTCAGTTGGTAGCTCATGGCCAAAAATTCCGAGACAAAGACAGCCAGCACCCCCACCAAGGGCAGTGGTGCTGGCCGTGGGGGTTAGCTACAAGAACCGCGAATGCCGGTTAAACCGGGGGTGCGGAAGCGAATCACGTCTTTATGCCCCAAGCCATTGTCAGCCAACGATTTGTCAAAATCGGGTTGGAAAGTCTGACCTGATTTAAACCATTGCGCCTGTTGCCAATCGATATTGGCAAAGTCAGGGTGATAGCCAAAGGCCCCGGGCAACACATGGCTCACCACATCACCAAAGCGCATCGCTGGTGGAAATGGGAACGCAAAGGGAGCACAGAACAACAGGTGATCTTCCCAACCGATATACAACAGTTGGTTGCCATGAAATTTATCCGCGCCATCTTTTGGCTGCCCTTGATAGTCTTTCATCGGAGGGGGGTTACGCAGATCTGCGGTTGTCGTCATGATGTGGTTTCCCTTCACACGTTCTGGGTGGCCATGCCGCGCCACTGTTCGAAGTTTTTCTGATCTTCCGACCCTTCAAAGCTGAGGTTATCGGCGCCAAATTGGATGTGATACCACTGCAACACAGCGGCCAAGGGGTCGAAGTCGGGGGCGGTGGGGTCAACGCCTTCGGGGAAACAGTTACCCTGATAGATTTGATGCACCGGCAACCACGACTGCATATATTTTTCCGGCTCATCTTCAAAGATGTGCTGGCAATGGTCAGAACAGAAGTGGTATTTCTCACCCTTGTAGGTGGTTTCGCGATAGGCGATTTTGGTTGGATCGTCTGGCTCGGTGAACAACATCGGAATTTGACAGGTCTGGCACAACATCGGCAGCGTTTTGTTATAGAAACGATTACCGGCGGCCTCTTGTTCACGCCAATATTCAAAACGTGGACGGTAGTAGCGGTCGAAGCTGTCAGGGTATTTCGACGACAACCAATCCATTTCTTCGGGGGTTGGCATCCAAGTGTGGAATGCCGCTGCCGCACCGTATTGATAGAAAGTCGCCCACGCTTGATGCGAGATGTGGTCTTTTTCTTTAATCGCGGTTTCAACACACTTCGGCATGGTGATGCCATAGCGCGCCAAATCTTTGAACAAGGCACCGGCGTTTTGCTCGAAATAGATATCCCATGCTTCGCGCCAGCTCATCACGCG
The DNA here is from genome assembly GCF_055136605.1 of Aquaspirillum sp. NCBI lineage: Bacteria > Pseudomonadati > Pseudomonadota > Betaproteobacteria > Neisseriales > Aquaspirillaceae > Aquaspirillum > Aquaspirillum sp. The sequence continues at coordinate 42,510 of NZ_JBSQVP010000007.1, forward strand.
TTTAGGCAGCATGTAATCCATCATCATCGCCACCAAGGTCAACATCCGCACACCGCGCCATGTCCACTTATCAATCCATTTCTGCACAATCGGCAGATTGTCGGGGTCTTGTTCCAACAGGAATTTGATCACTTCCAGACCCAAGGTCATGTGACGGGCTTCGTCTGATTGAGCCGAGAAACCGAAGGTAACGGTGCCCATATCGCCGTTAAACGCCGCACCCGACATAAACGGCACAAACAACAGATTGGTCAGCACATATTCAAAGCTAAACCCAATCGCGACCATAAATTCAAATGGGCCGGCGGAGATAGCATCGTCAAAGAACGATTTTGGCACCGACAAGTACCACACCCGATCGTGCATGTGACGGAAATCGTGCATGCCGTTGTAGAACTTGTTGTAGTTCGAGATGGTGTGAATTTGGGTTTGAACGTGGCGAATTTCGTCAATTGCCTGCATTTGACAGGCAATGCGCGGGCCCACGCCACGTAATTGACGGCCAGTGTGGGCAAAACCACGGTGAGCCATATATTCCAGCGGTGATACGCCGGTGATAAACAGCTTCAGGGCATTGATATAACGGGCATCGGTGACATTGAGATGGCCATTATTTTGTGCAAACGCATCAATAATTGCGTACAGCTTGCGTTCTTTTTCCGATTGGTATTTCCAATAGGCATCCATGGTCAAACGGAAAGGGTCTTCCCATTTGTCCCAATCATGGATTTTGATGCCTTCCATCTTGTCATACGGAAACACCTTATCCATTGGCTGATAGGTGGTTTCCCAACCCAAGCCACGGGTCATGTGTGCGTATTTCTCTTTCAGGCCAAGTTTGCGGCCACTGGTTTTCATATCCATTGCAACACCTCGTATGCTTTAACAGCGGCCCAACTTAGTTGGCCCAAGACAGGGTGAATTCGTCGTCGGTTTCATCGATATTGCCCGACAGGGTAATCAAGTGCAGATGCAGTTCCTGCAAATCAAAATCACGCCCCAACAGCTCCTCAATGCTATTGCGATGAATGGTCAGCGAGCCTTCAGCATCAATCTTGACCATCGCCGGTGCTTCATTCAGTTCAGCGTGAGGGTTGTCGGCCAAAATGGCTTCGATAATCGGACGGGTATCGTCATTGGTTTGCAGGGCGATAAAAACCTTACTCATGCGGCCACTCCTTCAGTTTGGGCAGCACGCACGCCCAGTTTTTGCATACGAGCTGAAAATTCTTGGGCGATGTCTTCTAACACGGCCGCACCCGTCTCTGGTAAAGCCAGTTGTGCCACCGGCGCCAATGCCACTTGTGCGCGTTGTTGCCAATGCGCCACCCACTGTGCCAACTGTGCTGCGTTGTCGGGCGATTCGGCTGCTGCGGTTTTTAAAGTGGCATCGAGCCATTTGTTGGTTTCGGTTTTCCAATCGCGCATAAACTGCGTCATCATCGAGATGGCAGTACCACCTTGCAGATTGATGGCATCATCAAAGGCTTCGTACACCAAGGGATATAACAAGCCATCGAGCACCACGTTTTGCGCGACCAACAACTCAAACCAGTCATCCAACACAAAGGTGTCCTCAACATAGCGGCGCAATTCTTGCCATTCGGCTTGCTCCAACCACGCTGTTTTAGCAGTGTCTAAAGCATCCGGGCCGCTTAAGGTCAAACCAATGCGGGTCAGATATTGGGCAATACCCAGACGATCCATGGCATGGAACATCGCCGCCTGTGTGATGGCCGTGCCGTAGCCATACGCACAAAGATAGGTGTTGTTCATATTGCCGCCCCATTCCAGATGGCGCAGTGGCAATAACACCTGCAGGGCCTGTTCACGACAGGATTCTGGCAACAGCGCGATCAAACCGCGATCTTCGACAAATTCAAAGGCCGATTCCGCCGCATCTTGTTGTCGTGCCCGTGCCATGGTGTAGGTGCCATAATAAAACTGGCGCGGATCTTTGAAGCTATACCAATCTTTCATCACGATTTGGGTACGGCGGCTGTCAAAAATTTCAAATTGCGGTGCCCAATAAGGGCGATAGTGGAAATTCGCGGTCGGCTGCAGGTCTAACGTGGCCTCTTGGTAACGCGATGCCGCTTTGTCTTGCCCTTGACGGCGGGCAATATGACTAAAAGTCTGGCGTTTGGGGCGAATCGCCACAGTACGCAAATCAATCTGCATTCGTCTCTCCTCGTTATTGTGTGATGTGAATAGCAGGTAAATGAGGCTTAGGCCTCACGTGGGCGTTGTGTCAGTTGACTGTCGCCACTCCGCCATTGCTGTTTGTCTGCATCAATTCGGTCGCTGCTGTCGCTGTCCATTTGGATCACTTGGTTATCACGACAAAACGCTTCGAAATGTTCCACAGGCAAAATCATTTCTACGAACAGCTCTGGTTCACCGATAGCAAAGTCAAATTCGATGAACTGTTGCCCACGCATCCCAGTCACGCGAACGAATTTCGGCAATGTGGCAGGTAGAACTGATGACATGATGAGCTCCAAGGCAAAACTCGGTGGTGAGCAATTTATTCTTATCAAGAAGCGTGCCACGGCAATAAATCTTTGTTTTTGCTGAAAACACGCATTTTTGTTGCGGCGCAGCATCTATAAAAAATTGATGATTTGGTAAAATATCGATTTTTTATTTGATCAAATGGTAAATTGCTCTACATTGAGCTGCCCAAGCGCGCTAAATTTGTAAAAATCACGCGCTTTATCCGCCATCCACCGGCGCAGCACAGCCCTCAAAGAAGGGCGAACACGACACACAACGAGGAGAGAGAAGCATGGCGGCAATCAAATACCCCAAAAATCACGATCTGCGTGAGCTGGTGCATTTCTCGGCAGAAACCGGCCATATTTGGCTGGCAGAAAGCCGAATGTTGATGCTGCATGTGGCCGCGATGGCGGTATTACGGCGAGAAATCATCAGCTTGGTTGGGCTGGAACATGCGCGCAATTTGCTCACCCGTGTCGGCTATGTCTCAGGGATGAAGGATGCGGAAATTGCCCGCAAGATACGCGGCAATGGCGACAAAATCGACGCTTTTGTCGTCGGTCCACAGTTGCACATGCTAGAAGGCAGCGTGCAGGTTACGCCGGTCAAAGTGGAATTTGATATGGCGCAGGGTGAGTTCTACGGCGAGTTTTTATGGAAAGACTCGTGGGAATCGGATAGCCATGTCAAAGAATTTGGCCATACCGACCACCCAGTGTGCTGGATGCAAATTGGCTATGCCTCTGGTTATACCTCGGCTTTTATGGGGCAGTTTATTCTGTTCAAAGAAGTGGAATGCGCCGCCAGCGGCAAACCGCAGTGCCGCATCATCGGTAAACCGTTACAAGAATGGGAAGATGCCGACGACTACCGCCATTTCTTCGCGCAAGATTCGATTTTGTCGCAATTACTTGAACTGCAAAAACAAGTGGATTGTTTACGACAAAGCATCAGCCGCACCCCACCCTGTGATGGCATGATTGGCAGTTCTGAACGCTTTCGCCATGCCTGTCATCTGATTCAACGCGCCGCCGCCAGCCAAGTCACGGTATTACTACAAGGTGAAACCGGTGTGGGTAAAGAACGCTTTGCCCGTTTATTACACAAACAAAGTGGCCGCCGAGATAAACCTTTTATCGCCGTCAACTGTGCCGCCATCCCAGAAAATCTGATTGAAGCGGAACTATTTGGGGTGGAAAAAGGCGCTTATACCGGCGCGCAACAAACAAGGATGGGCCGGTTTGAACGTGCCGACGGTGGCACCTTATTTTTAGATGAAGTCGGCGAATTGCCACTGGCGGCACAGGCAAAGTTATTGCGGGTCTTACAAGAAGGCGAAATTGAACGGCTGGGCGATCATAAAGTGCGTAAGGTGAATGTCCGTTTAGTCACCGCCACCCACGTTGACCTTAAACAAGCCGTCAGCGAAGGCCGTTTCCGCGCTGATTTGTACTACCGGATTCATGTCTATCCGGTACATATTCCCCCACTACGCGAACGACAAAGCGACATTCCGCTGTTGGTCAATGCGATGTTGGAACGCTTAAGTGTGTTACATGAAAAACCGACGGCAGGCATTACCGACCGTGCGCTGGCGGCGTTATTACAACATCCGTGGCCGGGCAATGTGCGCGAGTTGGAGAACACCATTGAATTGGGTTTGATTTTGGCCGAGCCGGGGAGCTTGATTGAAGTCAATCATCTGTTCCCACAACAGCAGGCCATGAACAATACCGGCCTTGACCAAGGTGGCCACTTACAAGCTGCCACGCCAACAGCAGAACATGATTTATATGAGCAGATGTTAAACAGTGGGCTGAGTTTTGATGATATTGAGCGCAATTTTTTGAATCATGCGGTCAAAAAAGCCGATGGCAATTTATCGCGGGCGGCAAGGATGTTAGGCATTACGCGGCCACAATTGGCCTATCGCTTAAAAAAGACCAGCGCCTAGACAAGACGACATAGCAAAAATCGCTGCCAATCTGTCAGAATACCGGCCTTCATTTGCCGGATTGAGCTGTTGTTCATGTCACGTCTTCCACCTGCAGCATTCTTACGTCGGGCCCAACATCATTTGCGCCAAGCCGGCGTGATTGCTTATGCCACTGAATCGTGTTTTGGCCTTGGTTGCCATCCGTTATCGGCAAAAGGGTTAAAGCGCGTCATTGCCTATAAAGGACGGCCTAATCATAAGGGCATGATTGTAGTGGCCGCCTCGTTAGCCCAATTACGTCCCTTGCTCGCGCCGTTATCGGTGGATGCCGAAGCAATGTGTCAACGCTATTGGCCCGGTCCGTATACGCTGTTGCTGCCTGCCGCCAAGCGAGTGTTGCCGCTCTTACGCGGACGCCATCGCACATTAGCCGTTCGTGTGACAGCACACCCGTTTACACAACGCCTCTGCCAAGCACTGGGCCCGTTAGTGTCCACCTCGGCCAATCGTGCCGGACAACGCTCGCTGCGTTCGGCAGCCGCCTGCCAACGGCAGTTTAGGAAACAAGTCCTCACGCTCCCCGGTCAGATCGGCAAACGGCGCAAACCTTCAACCATTATTGATGTCCAAACTGGGCGTGTGTTGCGCTAATTTTGCCCCCATATAGGCGGCTTTGTTGTCGCAGAGAAAGGATTACTGTGGAATCTGCTCCGCAATCATTGTCTGTTGTGCAGTTAATACTCGATGCCACCTTACCCGTGCAGTTCATCATGGCTTTGTTAGTATTGCTGTCGATTATTTCGTGGATGCATATTTTTAATAAGTGGCGCAGTCTGGGTAAAGCCAATCGCCATGTCGAAAATTTCGAGCGATTGTTTTGGTCGGGTACCGATCTGAACACCATTTACCAACGTGTTGCCACCGAGCCGGACAGTGTTGGCACTGAAAAAATCTTTGCGGCTGGTTTTGGTGAATTTATGAAACTGCGGCGACAACCGGGGGGGGAATTGTCCGACATCATGGATGGCACCCGCCGCGCCATGAAAGCAGCCGCCCAACGTGAAATCGACGAACTCGACCGCCATACTGCTTTCTTAGCCACGGTCGGTTCAATCAGCCCGTATATTGGATTGTTGGGAACCGTCTGGGGGATTATGCATGCCTTTATCGGTTTGGGAAATGCCGGTACTGCCACGCTGGCCACCGTGGCACCAGGGATTGCTGAAGCGTTGATTGCCACTGCGATTGGTTTATTTGCGGCGATTCCGGCGGTGATTGGTTACAACCGTTTTTCACATGAAGTTGACCGCCTCGCCCTACGTTTTGACACCTTTATGGAAGAGTTCTCCAACATTCTGCAACGCCAAGCCGCACGGATGCCGTTCAGTAATTAGCATTTTTACTCAATACGTGGAAAGCCTCGGGGTCGGGCCCGAGGTCAAGCACAAGGACGCTAACAGCGGCCTATCAATGACCTTTCCTTATGTGTTGCAGTAGGTTTACACCATTCAAGGATCAAACCATCAAAACATTCAGCCCCAATTAATCTTGCTTAAGCCGATATCCAATACCAGTTTCGGTTAACAAATAATCCGGTTTTGTAGGATCTCTCTCTATTTTTTGCCGTAGATGAGCCATGTAGATGCGCAGGTAGTGGTTGTGCTCCACGTGTGCCGGGCCCCACACCTCTTTCAGCAACTGGCGGTGGGTCAGCACCTTGCCGCGCTGCGCGATCAGCGCTACCAGCAGCCGGTACTCCAGCTGCGTCAGGTGCAGCGGCTCGCCGTCACGGCTGACGCTGCGCAGGCCCAGGTCCACCACCACGTCGCCCAGCGTCACCTTGTCGCTTTCGCTGGCGGCGCTGCTGCCGCGACGGCGCAGCTGGGCACGCACGCGGGCTTGCAGCTCGCCGGTGCCGAACGGTTTGGTCAGGTAGTCGTCGGCGCCGGCGTCCAGCGCGGCGATCTTTTCGCCCTCGTCCACGCGTGCTGACAGCACAATCACCGGTACGCTGCTCCAGCTGCGCAGGTCTAGCAGCAGCGCCACGCCGTCGCCGTCGGGCAGGCCCAGGTCCAGTACCACCAAATCGGGTTTGCGGGTGCCGGCCTCGATCAGGCCGCGCGCCACGCTGTCGGCCTCGTACACGCGATGGCCGTCTTCTTCCAGTGCGGCTTTGACAAAGCGGCGGATCACCGCCTCGTCCTCGATGACCAGAATGCTGGCGACGTTGTTCACTACAGGTTCTCCGGGTCGAAATCCAGCGCTGGCTGCGGCGCCAGCGGCAGGCTAAGGGTAAAGCAGGCACCGCCGGCCGGCAGGTTGGCCGCGCTGATGCGGCCGCCGTGCACGTCGGCAATGGTGCGGCAGATGGCCAGCCCCAGGCCGACGCCGCTGATGGCCGACTCGCGCTCGCCGCGGGTAAAGGCGGTAAACAGCGTGTCGGGGTCGCCCGGCGGCAGGCCGCGGCCCTGGTCAGCCACGCTCAGCAGGATGTGCTGAGCGCTGGTGCGGGCCGCAAGCGTGATGGTGCTGCCGGCGGGGCTGTATTTGAGCGCATTTTCCAGCAGGTTGACCAGCAGCCGCTCCAGCAGAATGGGGTCGGCGTACAGCATCGGGCAGTCCAAGGGCGCGTCCACCTGCAAGCGGTGGCTGGCGGTGGCACCGCCCAGCGCGGCGATGGCGCTGCCGAACAGCTCCTGCGGCGGCAGCCAGTCGCGGCGCAGCGTCACGCCGCCGGCCTGCAGGCGGGCCATTTCCAGCAGGTTGGTCACCAGCCGCGAGATGCGCTGGCTTTGCGTCTGCAGCGTGGCGGCCTGCGCGGCGTGCGGCGACGCCTCGCGGGCAAGCTGGCGCTGCAGCGTTTCGGCCTGGCCGGTCAGCGCGGTAAGCGGCGTGCGCAGGTCGTGCGACAGCGCGGCCAACAGCGAATGGCGCAGCCGTTCCGATTCCATCGCCACCAGCGTTTGCTGCGCCACGGCAATGTAATGCAGCCGTTCCAGCGTTTGCGCCGCCAGCGCCGCCACCGCCTCGGCCAGGCGGCGGTTGTCGGGTTCGGCCAGCGTGGCGGGGTCGGCCACGCGCAGTACCAGCACGCCGCGGGTGCGCATCGGCGCTTTTAGCGGCAGGTACAGGCACGGCGCGTGTGGCAGCGTGTGCGTAGCCACCCCGGCCGGGGCGGCATGGTCGTAGCACCAGCGCACGATGGCGGCGTCTTCGTCCAGCGCGTCGCCAGCCTGCGGCTGCAGCGCGCCGTCTTCGTCGTCCGGCGGTAACCACAGCCGGATATTGGCACCGAGGCTGGCGTGCAAAAAGCGCTGGCTGATTTCGCCTACCTGTTCCGGCAGCAGGGCTACGCCCAGCTCGCGCGCCATCTCGTACAGCGTGCGGGTGTGCGCCTCGCGCTGGCGCGCCTGCGCGGCGCTGTGGCGCTGGCTGGCCACCAGCTGGCCGGCCACCAGACCAACGATCAGCATCACCGCGAAGGTAATCAGGTACTGCACGTCGGACACGGCAAACGAGAAATGCGGCTGCACGAAGAAAAAGTCGAACAGCGCCACCGATAGCACCGCGCTCAGCGCCGCCGGGCCGCGCCCGTAGCGCACCGCCACCCACAGCACGCCCAGCAGGTAGAACATCACCAGGTTGGTGGGCTCCAGCACGCCGTGCAGCGGGCTGGCCAGCAAGGTGATGGCCACGCACAGCAGGCTGGCCGCCAGCCAGCCACGGCGGCTCAGCGGCCACTGCGGCCAACGTAGCCAGGGTCGCGCACCGGTAGCCGGCGCCGGCCCGGACAGCAACAGCAGGTCGAGGTCGGCGGCGTGCTGCTGCAAGGCCTGCTGCAGGCGGCGCCCGGCCAGCGGCGCCGGCATCGCCAGCAGCGACAGATTATGGCGGCGCGCGTAGTCGGCCAGCAGGCGCGCTGGCGAGCTGCCACTCAGCACCAGCGTGGTGACGCCCTGCTCGGCCGCCTGTTGCAAGGCGGCCAGGGCGGCGGCGCGGGATGCCGCGCTGCTGCGGCCGTCGTCCACCCACACCGCGTGCCAGGCGGCATCCAGCTGCCGCGCCAGGCGTTGGCTCTGGCGCACGCTGTCGGCGCCAAAGCGGCCATCCACCAGCAGCAGCAAGCCGTGACGGGTGGCCCACACCGGCGCCGCCTGTTGCGTGGCGCGCTGCGCCTTGACCTGGCCGTCTACCCGGTCGGCCATGCGCCGTAGCGCCAGTTCGCGCAGCGCGATGAGGTTGCCTTTACGGAAGAAGTTGGCCGCCGCGCGCTCGGCCACCTCGGGCAGGTAGACCTTGCCGGCGGCCAGCCGCTGCAGCAGGTCGTCCGGCGGCAGGTCCACCAGCCGCACTTCGTCGGCCTGGTCGAACACGTGGTCGGGCACCGTTTCGGCCACCTCCACGCCGGTCACGCGGCTGACGATGTCGCGCAGGCTGTACAGGTGCTGCACGTTCATCGCGCTGTACACGTCGATGCCGCTGGCCAGCAGCTCTTCCACGTCCTGCCAGCGTTTGGGGTGGCGGCTGCCGGCGGCGTTGCTGTGCGGCAGCTCGTCTACCACTACCAGCGCCGGGCGGCGCGCCAGGATGGCGTCGATATCCAGCGCCGCCACCGCCTTGCTGCGGTGGTCCAGCTGGCGGCGCGGCAGCACCGCCAGGCCGTGCAGCATGGCTTCGGTATCGGCGCGGCCGTGGGTATCTACCCAGCCCACCAGCACGTCCAGGCCCTGGGAGCGTTTTTCCTGCGCCTCGGCCAGCATGGCGTAGGTTTTGCCCACGCCGGGCGCGGCGCCGAAAAACAGCTTCAGCCGGCCACGCGGGCGCGGCCGGCTGGCCAGCAGGGCGTCGGGGTCGGGGCGACGGTCGGGGTCGGTCATGGTTCTGGCTTATCGTGATCGGTTACTGGAAACAGCGGCAAGGTTGGCCGCAAGCGGCCAACCTTGTGCGTCACATGGCGCTTGCCGATGGTATCAGCTGCCAGCCAGCGCCAGGTTCAGCTGCAGCACGTTCACCCGTGCCGTGGCGTCGCTGCCGAACCAGGCTGGCTCTGCCTGCTGGCGCACCAGCTGCGCCAGCTTGCCGGCGTCCAGCTGGCGGGCGGCGGCTACGCGCGGTACCTGGTAC
>NZ_JBSQVP010000008.1:0-51744 GCF_055136605.1 Aquaspirillum sp.
TTTTCGGTGGCCGGCATCCCAGGTTACCGCAAAGCGGTGGGAGCACAGGATCTGTAGCCGTTCTCCACCGAGGCGCTAATATCGGTGGATTGGCGAGACTGCCGTCTCGCCAAGGGCTGTTGTAAACCGGCCTAATGTCGGGGATAGACATTGTCTCGTCCTACGATAAAGCCTGCAACTTCAGTCGCGGGTTGTTTACTCTCTTTTCCCGATTTAAAAAAACGCCTCATACCGCTATGGTGTGGGGCGTTTTTTTTCGTGTTGTGAAATTTTCTTGGAATTAAATTGCTCTGCAAATCGGTATAAAAATGACTTTTTTAACATGTTCTTTTAGTTTTTTGGTGTTTAAGTTACGATAAGATCGAAAATATACTAATTAAGGATGAGAGTCGGTGGATACCCTGCTTCATGTCGATGACGACCCAATGCAACGTTTGTGGGTGAACCATCTTTTTAAAGACACTTTCGAAGTGGTCAGTTATGAAGATGCTGAAACCGCGTTGTGTGAGCTCGAACATTTACACCCCTCGGTGGCTATCCTTGATCTTGAATTACCTGGGATGAACGGCTATCAGCTGTGCGAAAAAATCAGGGAATATCCTCATCTCAATGATTGTCTAGTATTGATTTTATCGTCTCTCGACGATATCCAAGATCGCCTCAATGCCTACCAAGCAGGGGCAGATGATTACTTTTCCAAACCTGCTGTTCCCGAAGAATTACTCGCTAAAGTGAGTCGTTTGTATGCGCTGTCTTGTGCTCGTAAAGAAGCAGAAAACTATGCGATTCAATCTCAGCAAACTTCGTTTTCTGCGTTGAGTGCCCTGGGTGAAACAGATATTACATTAAACTTTTTTAAGAAAGTTTCGTTTTGCGATACCCAGAATAAACTATTGCATATTGCTCTTAAGGCATTGAACCAATTTGGTTTAAATGCCTCGATTGAAATTCGGTCAATGAATGGTATTGAAGAGCATCATGCTTCACCGATTGAAAAATCGGTGTTAGAACACATGAAAAATATGGGGCAGGTATTTGAGTATAAAAAACAAGTGGTTTTTAATAGCGAACATGCAACGGTTTTAGTTAGAAACATGCCAATAGAGGATGTTGACCGTTATACTCGAATCAAAGACCATGTTGCTCAGATTGTCGAGGGACTGGATTTGGCGGCATCTCGGATACAAGCCCACGAATTGGTAGATAAACAGGCCGAGGCATTAACCGATACAAAAAAAGAATTGTTAGAGGCGTCGTCAGAACTCCAACAAGAATTACGCGACTTGCGGCAACAAGGTGATCGAAATATGTACGAGATGACCGAGTCTTTGCAATCATTGATTATGTGTTATGACTTAAAAGAAACCCAAGAATTGGCCATTCGCGAAATTATCGAACAAGCCCGAGAAAATCTATTTAAGTTGCAATCCAAAGAATTAGGAATTGAAAAAGTAATTGAGAAATTATTAGAAAAACTCTCTTAATTTGATCATATAATCTGTGGCAGGGTAAATCCAAGATCGTTTCTACCCTGCCATCAGACTACTTATTGCTTGGCTTGGAATGCCTCGTTAAACGTTACAATCCCTTGTGGAATCACACCACTGATACTTTTTGCTAACAAGTATTCTGCTGGTACATCTGGCAAAATCAAACCATGCTGAGCAGAAAATCCAAATCGCGAATAGAATCTGGGATCCCCTACCAACACACAACCGTCGATACCAACATTCGCCAACCAATCGAGCCCCGCCTGCATCAACTGAGTCCCAATCCCTCGGTTTTGAACATGAGGCAAAACCGAAATAGGCCCCACACCTAACCAATGCTGATGACAGCCAGAAATACTGACTGGCGAAAAGGCAACATGGCCAACAATAATATTGTTATGCAGTGCAACCAGCGATAATGATAGTGCTTGATTGTTACGCAAAGCATTGACAATGAATTGTTCAGTATGTTGTGTGTGTTGAGCATTCAAAAATGCTTTTTCTGTGACAGAAAAAATGGCATCAATATCTGCTGGCTTTTCTTTTCTGATTTCAATTTTCATCTCACCCCCCTATTGATTATCTAATTGCGCGCGAACAGCGCGTAAGCCAGCTTTATTGATCATATAAGGTTGACCATTTTTTGAACTAATCAATTTTTTAGCGCGGAGTTTTTTGAAAATGGTCATCGTACATTCGGTCAGGATAAACCCTTCCCGCGTGTAACAATCCACTTGAGTGATGTGGCCCAACTCACTTCGGATGTGGACAATGCGGCCACCTTTTGCAAGAACATGCAAGGTTTTTTGTTCAGGCTTTGAGATATTCATTTTGGCTATCTTGTAGTTGTACAAAACTAGCAAGGGCTTTTTATGCCTATGCGATTTTTTGCCTATCGATAACAATCCCACCTATCTGATTCAGGGGGGCGTTATCAGATAGCTACAAGCTCCAATAACATCCAAAACCTTTTTGATTAAATAAAATCAGCCTGCGATTTTAAAGCCTCTACGATCAAACTGTCACCAAGCAAATCTTCCTCCAAGCATGACAAAGACGTATGTGTATTGATCCGGATGGGGACACCACAACACATGATGCGCACCCCTCCCTTATGCTTGATAGACTTTTTTGGAATTAATGGTGTAAAAAATATAATTTTTAATTATTAAAATTTGGCGTTACGCTTGTTTCCATTGCTAACACAGCACATGGATAGGAGTTGTGATGTCTGTTCTTGCCCTCATTGGCAGCCCGAGCGAAAACTCTCGAACTGCAGCCCTAGTTGATGTGGCCTTACGCTACTTGAATGCGTACGGTTTCAACACTGAAGTTGTGACACCCTTCTCGTTACCTGCCGAAGATTTGTTATATGGCCGCTTTAACAGTTTGGCGGTACAACAATTTTTGCAACAAGTTCAACAAAGCCACGGCTTGATTGTTGCGACCCCAGTTTATAAAGCAGCTTACTCTGGCGCACTCAAAACACTGCTCGATCTCATCCCCGAACGCGGACTGCACAATAAAGTGGTGCTCCCGATTGCTACCGGCGGCACAACTGCACATATGCTTGCCGTCGATTACGCCCTTAAACCTGTTTTGACGGCATTAAAAGCAGGTGAGATTTTGCCTGGTGTGTTTGCTATTGATAAACAAATTACACGTCCAAGCCAAGCTGGTGAATTGGTCGGCCTCGAGAGTGAGCTGACACAACGATTAGACCTTGCATTAGATCAATTTGTTGAACAGCTACATCGTCGTTTCCCTCGTCCATTAGAAGATGCTTGGTTATCTGAGCGTGTTCGTGATGCTCGAGTCAGTGTCTAAAAATTTTGCGTCAAGAAAAATTAAGAAAGGATATCAAAATGTCTCTAAAACGTTTTCTTCCCACTATCTTGGCTGCCAGCGTTGTAGCACTCATCCATCTGCCAAGTCATGCAGACACCGTCAGAATTGGTTACCAAAAATATGGCACGTTAGTCATTCTCAAAGCCAAAGGCAATCTAGAGCAAAGGCTTAAAGCAGATGGTATTGAAGTTAAATGGACTGAATTTCCTGCTGGCCCCCAGCTACTTGAAGGCTTAAATGTCGGATCGATAGATATTGGAACAACAGGAGAAGCCCCCCCGATCTTTGCTCAAGCTGCGGGTGCTGATTTGGTTTACATTGGTAATGAGCCGCCGGCTCCCTCATCAGAAGCGATTGTTGTGCAAAAAAACTCAACCATTCGTTCTGTTGCAGATTTAAAAGGCAAGAAAATTGCTCTTAATAAAGGCTCTAATGTGCATTACTTGCTGGTTAAAGCATTAGAGAAACATGGCTTGAAATACAGCGATGTTCAAACGGTTTTCTTACCTCCTGCCGATGCTCGCGCTGCTTTTGAGCGGGGTAGTGTCGATGCTTGGGCCATTTGGGATCCTTTCCTTGCCGCAGCAGAAAAACAGATCGGGGCTCGGGTGATTGCGGATGGTAAAGGGATTGTAAAAAACCATCAGTTCTATCTTGCCCGTCGAGATTTTGCACAGAAAAACCCAAAAATTACCAAGATTGTCCTAGAAGAACTGGATCGAATTGATCAATGGGGTAAGGCAAACCCAGAGCAAGTGACAGCATTTCTCGCGCCTCAAATTGGGTTGCCAACAGACATCGTTTCATTGGCGACCAGCCGATATAGTTTTGGCGTCTCCCCGATCTCTTCTGTTGTGATTCAAGAGCAACAAAAAATCGCAGATGTTTTTGCTGATCTAAAACTTATTCCGAAGCGGATTTCTGTGCAACAAGCCGTATTGCAATAATTTTTTTACCCATTTTGGAGTCGAAATGAATATTTTTTGGTTTTTTCCAACTCATGGTGATGGTCGTTACTTAGGAACTGCAGAAGGTGCAAGGGCAGTAGATCAAGCTTATTTGGGGCAAATTGCTCAGGCAGCAGATCGTTTGGGGTTCAACGGCGCGCTGATTCCTACCGGTCGTTCATGCGAAGATCCGTGGGTGGCTGCTGCAACATTGATTCCATTGACAAAGCGCCTGAAGTTTTTGGTGGCAGTTCGTCCAGGCATCATGCAACCCACGGTGGCTGCGCGGATGGCTTCTACATTTGATCGGCTTTCCGGAGGACGTCTATTAGTCAATGTCGTAGCAGGCGGGGATCCAAATGAATTTGCTGGCGACGGTGTAAAGCTATCTCATGATGAACGCTACCATGCTGCAAGTGAATTCTTGCATGTTTGGAAGGGCGTATTGGCCGGAGAAACCGTGTCATTACAAGGGCAATACATTGATGTGGAAGGCGCCAAGGTCTTATTCCCACCAGTGCAACGTCCTCATCCACCTTTATATTTTGGTGGATCCTCTGTTGCGGCACATGAACTGGCCGCAGAGCATATTGATACTTACCTGACATGGGCAGAGCCACCTGCGGCAGTCGCAGAGAAAATTGCTGACGTAAAAGCACGTGCAGCACTACGAGGACGGGAGGTGAAATTTGGTTTACGGGTTCACGTCATCGTTCGAGAAAGTAATGAAGCCGCATGGCAAGCAGCAGATGAATTAATCAGTCGATTAGACGATGACACAATTGCTGCAGCACAGAATGCCTTTGCTAAAACCGATTCCGAAGGCCAACGGCGGATGTCTGCCTTACACGGTGGAAAACGCGATCAACTCGAAGTCAGTCCAAATCTGTGGGCGGGGGTCGGCTTGGTGCGCGGTGGTGCAGGCACTGCTTTGGTAGGGGATGGCCCGACAGTAGCCGCACGACTGAAAGAATATCAAGCACTCGGCATAGATACGTTTGTGTTATCGGGTTATCCACATCTGGAAGAAGCTTACCGCGTGGCCGAATTGTTATTCCCTCACTTGCCTGATCGTGCCCAACCCCTGACCCCCGATGTTGCTTTTCTAACACCATTTGGTGAAACCATCGCTAATATCGCGCCCCCAGCGCAGTTAGTGTCTGCTTCATAGGAGTGATGTAATGGCTGTGTCAACGTGGTTACGTCCTTTGGTGCCTTGGTGTGTTCCTGCTTTGCTATTTGGTGGGTGGCAGTTTGCTGCTGAAGTGGGGTGGTTGCACAGCCGCATTTTACCTGCCCCATCTGCTGTTTTGGTGGCAGGTTGGGATTTACTTTCCAATGGTGAGTTAATTGCCCACTTAAAAATCAGTTTCTTTCGTGTTTTATTAGGTTTTCTGATTGGTGGTGGACTTGGATTCATCCTTGGGCTTGCTGCGGGTTTGTCAAAAGTCGCTGAAAATACTTTTGATACCACCTTGCAAATGTTAAGAAATATTCCACCTCTTGCCTTAATTCCATTAGTTATTTTGTGGTTTGGAATTGATGAAGGAGCAAAAATTTTCTTAGTTGCCTTTGGTACATTATTCCCAGTCTATCTGAATACCTACCACGGCATTCGATCAATTGATCAACAATTGCTAGAGATGGCAAGTAGTTATGGCCTAAAGGGTTGGCAATTATTTAAGGATGTTTTACTACCCGGTGCACTACCTTCTATTTTAGTTGGTGTACGCTTCTCTTTAGGGTTTGCATGGGTGATTTTAATTGTCGCTGAAACAATTTCTGCCTCTTCTGGAATTGGCTATCTTGCGATGAATGCCAGAGAGTTTCTTCAAACTGACATTGTTGTATTAGCTATCTTGCTGTATGCAGTGTTAGGTAAATTAGTCGATATGCTTGCCCGAGCCATTGAGCGTGTTGCACTTAAATGGCACTCTGCTTATTTGAATTGAGGAAAAGATGATGAAAAATGATATCCATCACGTTGAGACATCATCTGCATTAAAGATTGATTTGAAGAAAGTATCTCAGCAATTTTCTGACAAGAAAGTATTAAATGAAGTTGATTTAGAGATTGCTGCAGGTGAGTTTGTCACATTAGTGGGACGTTCTGGTTGTGGTAAGAGCACGTTATTACGATTGCTGTCTCGGTTAGATCAACCCAGCTCCGGAGAAATAATCTTTGGTAATCATGATCAACAGCAGCAAATTAGAGTCATGTTTCAAGATCCTCGCTTGTTGCCTTGGAAACGCGTGATTGACAATGTGGGATTAGGATTATCTGGTCCGTGGCAGGAAAAAGCCTATCAAGTATTAGACGAAGTTGGCTTGTCTGATAAAGCACAAGAATGGCCGGCTCGTTTATCTGGTGGACAAAAGCAGCGTGTGGCATTAGCACGAGCTTTGATTCATCAGCCACAGTTATTGTTATTAGATGAACCACTAGGTGCATTAGATGCTTTAACTCGCATAGATATGCAGCAATTGATCGAAAAGCTATGGCAGAAACATGGTTTTACTGTGGTATTGGTCACCCATGATGTCAATGAGGCTGTCAAACTGGCAGATCGAGTCATTTTATTAGAAGGGGGTAAAATTGGATTAGATCTTAAAATAGATTTAGCAAGACCACGTTCAGCAGCACAAGCACTGTTGGTCGAATATGAGCAAAAAATTTTGCATCGTATTTTAGCAACACCACAAACGGTTTTATCTCCACCCAGCGTAACCAAATATGTGAGCCAACAATGGCAACAACTACGTTGGGCAATTTGAAAAGGAAATTGAAATGTCAATCAAATCTATTAACGTTCGCAATCAATTTAAAGGCAATATTGTTGAAATCTTAGAAGGGCCTGTGCTGTCAGAGGTTGACGTCAATACACCGGCAGGACTGGTGACCTCAGTGATCACAACCCGTTCAGTCAAAGATCTGGATTTGAAAGTGGGTGATCAAGTCATTGCCTTTGTGAAATCGACAGAAGTTTCCATTGCAAAACTTTGATGTTTGCTACTCGCCCTCGATCTTGATCGAGGGCTTTATAACTTTTTGCTATGAGAGAATCTTTATATATTATTTTTTATCTAAAATGGAGGATGTTAATATTCATTTGTAAAAATAAAAAGGCATTAAAATGTTATGGGTAACTTTGATATATTGCATCTGGTGAACACGCCCACGATTTGCAATTTGTTAGACACTGCAAATACATTCTTTGCAGAAGCATCACTAGATCAGCGTGTTTTTTTTGGTCGTGAGCAAAAAATTTATGCCCACTTTGATGAATGGGAAATTACCTCTGCGTATCAACCCATCTTTTCTTTCGAGAAAAAAATTATTGCGGTTGAAGCTTTAGCGAGAGTGTCGAGTAATCGCCACTCAATTCCGCCTAATCTTTTATTCACCACGGAAAGAATGCCTGCTCGAGCAATATTTCTTGATCGTTTGGTCAGGGTATTACATATTGCTAATCTACTAAGACAAGTGCCAACCCCCAGTTTTTCTATCTTTTTAAATATTAATGCGTTCCACCTGATTGGCGTTAAAACAGGACATGGTCGTTTTTTTGCTGATATTTTACAGATTGCAGGACTGTCTCCACCACAAATTACTTTAGAAATTGTCGAAGATGCCGTCGATGATAATTTGCTGTTACTTGAGGCAGTCAATAGCTATCGTCAACAAGGTTTTCTAATTGCTTTAGACGATTTTGGTGCGGGACACTCAAACCTAGATCGAGTGTGGTTATTAGAACCAGATATCGTGAAGTTGGATCGGTTACTTATCCAAAGGGCAGTTGTTGAACCAAAAGTGAGATTGGCCTTACCCAAGATTGTTGAGCACTTACATCAAATGGGCGCGACAGTGGTTTGCGAGGGAATAGAACATCAATTACAACTTTCCCTCGCACAAGATGTGGGGTGTGATTGGGTGCAAGGTTATTTCTTAGCGATGCCACACGCGGTGATTCCTTGCTGATCATAGATAACCGAATTAGGCCAGATCGGGAAATAACACATCAGTAAAACCAAATTGGCGCATGTCTTTCATCCGCATTGGATAAAGGATGCCCCACAAGTGATCGCATTCATGTTGCACCACGCGGGCGTGAAAATCATCGACTGTTCGGTCAATCAGGTCGCCGAATTCATTGAAACCTTGATAACGTAAACGGGTATAACGAGGGACGAGGCCACGCAGTCCGGGGATAGACAAACAGCCTTCCCAGTTATCTTCCATCTCGGCACCCAAAGGGGTCAGAGTTGGGTTGATTAATACGGTGGGGGGAATGGGGTCGGCATTTGGATAGCGAGCAAGTTTTTCACCCGTTCCAAAAATCACGACTTGCAGATTGACCCCAATTTGTGGCGCTGCCAAGCCTGCTCCACCTGTGGCTGCCATCGTATCGCGTAGATTGGTCAATAACTGATGCAGTTCTGGCGTATTAAACGCTGTCACTGGATCGGCAAGACGCAATAATCTGGGATCACCCATTTTCAAAATAGGACAGACAGACATGGCAACGTACCTCTTGCTGAGTTACTTCAATGTCAAATTAACCATCAGCATTGATTTTTTGAATAATCACATCTAGCACTTCAGCCGCGTTATCGTTCTCAACTTGGCAAGTTCCTGCATTCAAGTGACCCCCACCGCCATAGCTGAGGCACAGCTCGCCGACGTTGGTGTTCGAGCTACGGTTGACAATTGATTTGCCAATGGCAAACACGGTGTTTTGCTGTTTCAAACCCCACAGCACATGCACCGAGATATTGCATTGTGGGAATAAGGCGTACAGTGTGAAGCGATTGGTGGCCCAAATCGTGTCTTCTTCACGCAAATCTAACACCAACAAATTGCCATGTACTTTGGTGCAACGACGCAGCTGATCTAGGGCGCGATCTTTGTGTTCAAAATACAGATCAACACGCTCTAGCACATCTGGCAAATGCAAAATGTCTTCAATGGTGTGAGTGCGGCAATAGTCGATAAGTTTCATCATCAGTTGATAGTTACTGATGCGGAACTCACGGAATCGCCCTAAACCTGTCCGTGCATCCATCAAGAAATTCAGCAATACCCAACCATCAGGATGCAAAATTTCTTCGGTGGTGAAGTTCGCTGAGTCGCCTTTATCCACGGCATCCATCATTTCATCCCATGCGGCAGGGAAGGCCTGATGGCCACCGTAATATTCCCACACCACGCGTGCTGCCGACGGTGCATCTGGGCTGATGATGTGGTTGGTGATGTTGCCATCATTGCGTAGGGTTTCGCTCAGATGGTGGTCAAAAGCAAGATAGCAGCCTTTGACGTAAGGCAGGTTAGTTGTAATGTCGCGGCCAGAGATTTCGATCTTGCCATCTTGCATATCTTTAGGATGCACAAACAAGATATCGTCGATCAAATCCAGATGTTTCAGCAAAGCGGCACACACCAGACCGTCAAAGTCGCTGCGGGTGACTAGGCGGTATTTTTCGGTCATTTCTAACACTCCTGATGAGGGTAAGGTGGCTTGTTTTATCGTGGCAAGCCAATATAAAGAGACTCTTAAATCGGAGAACAACACGCAACCAAGATACGCCGAGCCTGATCGAGACCTTGAAGGAAAGCAGCTTGGTTTGCTTGAAAATCAATTTCCACCCCTGCGCCGTTTAACCCTGCCGCCCGATTGGCGACTACGGCTAATGTGGCATAGGGTAAGTGTTTTTCGCGTGCAAGTGCCGCTTCGGGCATTCCCGTCATCCCCACCATATCCGCCCCATCTTGACTAAGACGGCGAATTTCGGCGGCTGTTTCTAAACGGGGCCCCTGAGTGGCAGCATAGCAGCCGCCATCATGAACGGAAATGGCCAACGTTGCCGCTGCTTCAAGCAGACGGCAACGCAGCGTTGCATCATAGGGATAGCTAAAATCGACATGCACTACTGGCTGATCAGGGCCTTCAAAAAAAGTCGCGGCCCGACTATGGGTATAGTCGATGATTTGATCAGGTACTGCTAACACACCAGTGGTCAATTCAGGGTGAATCCCCCCGACAGACCCTACCGCCAAAATACCACTGACGCCAATTTCAGCCAGCGCCCAAATATTAGCGCGGTAGTTAATCTCATGTGGTGCAAGAGAATGGCCATAGCCATGTCGGGCTAGAAAGACAATCTGTCGGCCAGCGATTTGTCCGAAAGAGAGGGGACAGGATGGTTCACCATAGGGTGTACGCATCACTTGGCGATGCGTGATGTCCAAACCTGGTAAACGAGACAGCCCGCTACCCCCGATGATGGCTAACATAATTCACTCACTTTAAGGCATGAATAGCAGGAAGATTACGCCATAAACCGCGCACATCCATGCCATAACCAAATACATAACGATCAGGGACATCCAATCCAACAAAGTCTGCTTTGATAGGTTTGGCTTTGCTAATCAATTTATTGGCAAACACAGCACTGTGGAACGATTTCGCCCCCATGCTCAGCACCTTGTCGCGAATGGCTGCCATCGTTTCGCCTTCGTCCAAGATGTCATCTAATACCAACACCACGCGGTCGCGGACATCTTCTTTTGGTGAAGTCCGCCACACCAATTCACCACCGTGGGTTTTATCACCATAGCGGCTGACATGGACGTAATCAAAATCGAGGGGGAATAACAAGCGAGGCAACAATTGGCCAGTAAAGACGACCGCGCCCCCCATGACGGATAACACGAGAGGATAGGTCTCGCCCAGCTTGGCAGTAATTTCTGTCGCCATACGGTCAACCGCTGCATCAACTTCGGCAGCAGTAAACAAAATATCGGCGCTATTGAGCAAGCCACGGGCTTCAGCAACATTGGGCATACAAATTTCGTCCAGCAAAAAATAAAAAACAACACACCCGATCAGGCGTGTTTAGTACCGAAGATTTTATCTCCGGCATCTCCTAGCCCTGGAATGATATAGCCTTGTTCGTTGAGATGACTATCGAGCGAGGCCGAGTAGATGTCCACATCGGGGTGGGCTGCATTGACAGCTGTCACCCCTTCTGGGGCAGCAACCATCACCACCGCACGAATATTTTTACATCCCTTACGCTTCAGCAAATCAATTGTGGCAACCATCGAACCCCCTGTTGCTAACATGGGGTCGATAATCAGGGCAATACGTTCATCTAACGCATCCACAAATTTATCAAAGTAGGGGACGGGTTCGAGGGTTTCTTCATTGCGGTAGAGACCCACCACACTGATTTTGGCTGACGGAACCAAATCTAAAACCCCATCTAACATGCCCAGACCCGCACGTAAAATCGGCACTACCGTGACCTTTTTACCCTTAATCTGTTGCACATCGATTGGGCCACACCAGCCATCAATCGTGACCGTTTCCACTTCAAAATCGCGTGTGGCCTCATAGGCCAACAAACGCGCTAATTCTTGCGTCAAGGTACGGAATTTATTGGTACTGACCCCTGCTTCACGCAATAGGCCAAGCTTATGTTGTACCAAAGGGTGGTTCACCACATGGATATTCATGATTTATGCCTCGCCGCGTGCTTTTAACCAAGCCAAAAACTCTGCTTCTGGCAGGGCTTCCCCAGAGGCATAACCTTGTACACGATCACATCCGAGCTGGCGCAGTAATTCCATATCGGCTTCGCGCTCCACCCCCTCGGCGACGGCTTCTAATCCTAAGCGGCGCGCCAACGACAAGCCGGTTTCCAAAATTGACGACAAAGTGGGGTCGCCTGCTGCACCATGCACAAAGGCACGGTCAATTTTCAATTGGGTAAAGGGCAGTGCAGACAGTTGTTTTAACGAGGCACCACCGACACCAAAGTCGTCAATCGCCAAACCAAAGCCGTGCATCCGCAGCCGTAACACATTCTCTAGCGCATCAGCCGGATGGGCATTGATCCCCGTTTCGCTAAATTCAAACACAAAACGCGCAGGGGGTACGCCATGACGTAAGACACGTGCGGCCAATTCGTCCGCCAATTCGGTATCAGACAACGAGACAGCCGATAAGTTAATCGCAACCGATAAGCGAATCCCATCATCTAACCAACGACGGCAAGCCGCCGCTGCACGATCAACCATGATGCCGGTAATGGCATCCATCATGTCAAAGCGTTCCAAGACCGGAATAAAGCTGGCTGGGTGAATCAGCCCTTTTTCACGATGACGCCAACGCGCCAACGCCTCAACGCCGACGACACGGTTATTCTTCAGATCAAGAATGGGTTGGAAGAACGACTCAAATTCGTTATTGGCAATACCACGCACGATATCGTCGATGGTTTCCGGTGGCACCACTGCCGGTGGTTCTGGCATATCGTCGTTGTGGATGCGCGTAAACAAGGCATCAAGGACGGCATCGTCAGCTGGCGTGCTGCTCCAGCCTAATGTTTTGAGCCCCAACGCTTCTGCCATCCGATCGGCCGTCGCCAGTAGGGCAGGATCCAGTTCACCATACAACACGAGGGTGGGGTTCGATGGGCGTGCAGCAAGGGCACGCAACAGCGCAATGCCAGCCAACTGTGGCAAATCAACAGCACAGAACACCAAGTCGGTGACGTCTTGGTCGAGGGCTTGCAGTGCCATCTCGATAGAAGGAACACGGCGCACCGCACGCACTCCACGTGTCCGTAACCGTTCTGTTAACAGTACACACCGTGAGATTTGATGATCGACAATCAAAATATGTTGAGGAGATATCATAGCGTCAGTTCGCACCAAAATAGGGTTCAAATCATGCTGGGCTGTTGTCGCCCATAAAGGCTGGCAATTTAACAAAAAAACCCGTCTAGGACGGGGATTTTTGCACGAAGCCACAAAAAATTGCACGTATTAAGCAAGGATTTAGACCTTTGCTAAAACTGTTAATGGGGTTGTCGGTGATTTTGCGCTAAAAAATCGGCGAATTGTGCTGCAGGCATCGGCTTGGCAAAATAATAGCCTTGCAACTCATCTGCCCCTTCTTGGGCCAAGAATGCCGCTTGTTCTGCTGTTTCCACCCCTTCTGCAATCAACTTCAAATGCAGATTACGCCCAAGCGCAATCATGGCTCGCACAATCGCTGCATCACTGCTGTTGCCCGGCAAATCACGGACAAAGCTTTGGTCAATTTTTAACTTATCGACATTAAAACGCTTCAGATAAGACAAGCTAGAATAGCCGGTACCAAAGTCATCAATCGACAGTTGAATCCCCAGCAGCTTCAGTTGGTCGATAATGGCCACCACCTGATCGACATCAAACATCACAATGCTTTCTGTCAATTCCAGTTCAAGACAAGAAGGCCGGATACCTGATTCGCGCAAGGCATCGGCGACTAAATCGACAAAATTCGCTTGTTGGAACTGTAAACTCGACAAGTTGACGGCGATGGTGAGGTCTGGCAATCCTGCTTCTTGCCACTCGCGGCTTTGTCGACAGGCTTCGTTAAGCGCCCATGTTCCCATCGGTACAATCAAACCAGATGACTCGGCAATGGGGATAAATTTTCCTGGTGAAATCATCCCTAATTCAGGGTGAACCCAACGCATCAAGGCCTCGGCACCAATCACCACACCCGTTTGGGCATCGACTTGCGGTTGATAAAATAAACGCAATTCGCCACGCAAATGGGCGGTGCGTAATTGACTTTCCAACTCGAGCCGTTCAGCGGCATCGGCATTCAGTGAAGGCGTATAAAGACCAAAGTTGTTTCTGCCGCGTGCCTTGGCTTGATACATCGCAGCATCGGCATTGCGAATCAGCACATCCGCCTGTTCACCATCACGAGGATAAATACTGATCCCGACAGTGGACGAGGCCGTCAGTTCGCGTCCATCTACTACCACTGGCATCGACATGGCGGTCACAATCGCGCCAGCTAATTCGACTGCCTCGCGTTCATTCTGAATCCGTGGCAGAACAATCAAAAACTCATCACCGCCTAACCGCGCTAAGGTGTCTTCCGATGACAAATAGTCAGCCAAGCGCGCCGCTACTTGTTTTAACACCTCATCACCAACCGCATGACCAAGGGAATCATTGATATTTTTGAAGTGGTCTAAGTCGATGAACAATACCCCAACATGGTATTGCCCCTCTTGTGCGCGCAAGATGGCTTCTTCTAGGCGTTCGCTAAGGTAATAGCGGTTGGCCAAGCCGGTGAGCGCATCAAAACGGGCGTTGTAAGCCACGCGGGATTCCGCTTCTTTGCGCCGGTGAATATCGTTGATGGTGCCGACTTGCCGCTGTGGGACACCGTGTTCATCTGGGTCGATAAACTGCCCTTGTACCGATACCCAGTGGTAATCGTTACCGACATGCAAACGGTATTCAAGTCGAATATGTTGTTGATTATTGTGTGGGACTTGCGCCACCCGTTCTAACATCCAACGATCTTCAGGGTGAACAAGCGCGGTCCATTCCTCAAGCGGATACCGATGGCGAGAAAAATCAAAGTCTGGCCAATCTAAACAATCTAAATCAACCGTTAATTCCAAGCTCTTGAGGTCAAGTCGATATAAGCCTGTTTCAGCAGCATCCAAGGACAAACGCAACAGTTGTTCACTGTTCACTAACGCTTGTTCTGCCAGTTGACGTTCTTCTTCGCTTTGTTGCAGGCGATGGATTTGTCGATTGAGCAAATAGAGCGACACCCCAACCGCCGCAATCATCAACCCCGCCATCAACAAACGATTTAAGGAATCACGATACCAGTCGTTGAAGACTTCCGACTTGGGTAAACCGACTACCACGGTCAGCGGAAAACCTGACAAACGACTGCCGGCATACACCATGTCTTTGCCGTCATGTACTACTTCAAACAAACCCGAAGTACCAAGCCGGCGTAGGTGGCGGAAATAGAGCGTATCGCGGACATCTTCACCAAATGGCGTGGTGCTTTGCGGATGGTGGATCAGACGAATCCCATCATCACGTACCATATCCACGGTCATGTTTTCTGGCAGGCTTAGCGAGCGATAAAAGCGGTGATAATAGGTTGGATTGATACCGGCAACTAACACCCCCTCGCTACGTGTTGCTGTGCTATCGAGTAAGGGCATACTCAGCGGGAGATAAATCACCGATTTATTTAAAGCAGCGGGGGCGGGGCGGAACAGATGTGCTGCATCGTCAGTACGCCTAATACTGCCTAAGAAAAAATCACGCTCGGCAACCGAGGCTTGACCGACTGGATAGCGCAACGAACTGGCTAACACTCGGCCATCATGCCCTGCGGCACCAATTAACGTCAGTTGCGGTAAGAGTTCGACTTCTTGCTTCAAACGCGAGAAAGCCGTTGCTTCATCCCCTCGGCGGACGGCATTACGCCAATCTTGGTCTTCCGCTAACACGCGCATATGTGCAGCGACAATTTGCATCGAGGCATCAATATGGGTTTCCAGCGCTTTTGCCAAGGTCACCATCCGCGCATTGGCATCGGCAGTGGTTCTTTGATAGTGGTCGAGAATGGTCCAGCCGATGAAAATGCTGGTACTGACACATAAAAACAAAAAGAACCACAACATGCCTCGGCGCAGGCGCTGTAGCAAAATGGGATGTAAGGCGACAGAGGCGGTGTCAGCAAGGTTCACAATAACAAATCTACTTAAAGGTCATGAGTTAAACCAAAGCGGCGTTTTTAGGCAAACCGGCTTAAACAAGGCTGCCACATTATGCACGAAAGCACAGATTGTGCAGCATGCATTGCAACAATCTTGCTGTCGAATTTGCTTTCAGCATCACTCGTGCTCTTTAGTGCAAAGAGATGCCAAACAAGTACAAAGCAAAGAATAAAACAGAACTAATGACTAAAGCTTGTGCCAGTGTAGTGATCCATTCTCTTAGCGTTTTTTTCTGTTCATACCCTAATAAACGACGTAATAGCCATACCACCAGCAAGACAAATAAAAAAAAGCGCAGTAAACGGCCAATCACAGCAGGCTTTCGCAAAGGAAAAACGAAAGACGATTATCACGGGCTGGCTGCCTGTGCAGCAAGCGGCAGCGGTATAATCCTTTTTCTTTATTTTTTGCTGATCGAGACCGATGAACCACGACCCACATTCTGTTGGTTTGGTCTGTCCACAGACGGCCCATTTTTCCACGCCACTGACTTTAGCCAGTGGTCATGTCTTACCTAGCTATGAGTTAGTGTTTGAAACCTATGGCACGCTGAATCAACAAGCCTCGAATGCCATTCTGATCTGCCATGCCCTATCTGGTCACCACCATGTTGCCGGTCGTCATCACCCAGACGATAAGGCGGCCGGTTGGTGGGACAATATGGTTGGCCCAGGAAAACCGATTGATACGGACCGCTTTTTCGTCGTTGGCGTCAACAATCTCGGCGGGTGTCATGGTTCGACAGGCCCTCGCTCAATCAATCCGGCAACGGGTCAGCCCTATGGTTCGAGTTTTCCGGTTGTAACTGTGCCCGATTGGGTACATGCACAAGCTCGGTTGGCTGATTATTTAGGCATTCGCTGTTGGGCGGCGGTGATTGGTGGCAGTTTGGGCGGTATGCAAGCGTTGGAATGGTCGATTCGTTTTCCCGACCGTTTGCACCATGCTTTAGTAATTGCCTCAGCGCCAAAATTGACCGCACAAAATATCGCGTTCAATGACGTTGCGCGGCAGGCCATTTTGACCGACCCCGAATTTTATGGCGGTGATTTTTATCAAAAAGACGCTATTCCCCGACGGGGCCTGCGTTTAGCGAGAATGCTGGGGCATATCACTTATTTGTCCGATGATGGCATGGGCGAAAAATTTGGTCGTCTGTTGCGCTCGGGCGAATATAAGTTTGGTTACGATGTTGAGTTTGAAATCGAAAGTTATCTGCGTTATCAGGGCGATAAATTTTCCGATTATTTTGATGCCAACACCTATCTGTTGATGACCAAGGCGCTAGATTACTTCGACCCCGGCACTGAATGGGGACAGGGGGACCTCGCACGCGCATTGCAGCGTGCTGAAGCCAAGTTTTTAATTGCGGCGTTTACCACCGATTGGCGTTTTTCACCAGCCAGATCAAAAGAAATTGTTAAAGCCCTGATTGATGCACAAAAAACGGTCAGCTACGCCGAGATTGAGTCGGCGCATGGGCATGATGCGTTTTTAATGACCGACCCACCGTATGTGGCTTTGATGCATGCTTATCTCAATCTTGTCGCGTTGAAAGCGGGGGTATGATGTTACGCAGTGACCTACAGTTGATTGCCGATTGGATTCCTGCCCGCAGTCGGGTGTTAGATTTGGGGTGTGGCGATGGCCAATTATTAGCCTATCTCAGCCAACACAAAAAAGTCGTCGGCTATGGTGTTGAGATTGATGTCAATAATGTGATTCGCTGCGTGAGCAGCGGGATCAACGTGGTGCAAGGTGACTTAGAAGCGGGTTTATCCGATTTTCAGAGTGATGCGTTTGATGTGGTGGTGTTATCACAAACCATTCAAGCGATGCGCCATATTGAACAAATCATGGTCGAAATGTTGCGTGTAGGCCGTGAGGCGATTGTGTCTTTCCCCAATTTTGGCTATTGGAAAAACCGTCTGCAAATTTTGCAAGGCCACATGCCGGTTTCAGAAACTATTCCGTACGATTGGCACAACACCCCTAACATTCATTTGTGTATGTTGCGAGATTTTGAAGCGCTGTGCGCCAAAAATCAGATTGAGGTCAAAGAGCGGGTGGTGATGGACGGCGGTAGTCGAATTGATTTCTTGCCCAATTTGCTCGGCAGTTTGGCGTTTTATCGTATCGGGCGTGCAGTATGAATTGGCAGGCCTTGTTCAATCGGCGCATGTTAATTTGTATTTTTACTGGCTTTGCGTCCGGTTTGCCGCTGTATTTTTTGATCAATCTTTTACCGGCATGGTTACGCACCGAGGGCGTTGACTTAAAAGCGATTGGCTTATTTGCGCTGATTCAGTTGCCCTACACTTGGAAGTTTATTTGGTCGCCCTTGATGGACCGCTTTAGTTTGCCACTAGGGCGGCGGCGTGGCTGGATGTTGGCAACACAGGTGGGCTTGATTGCCTCGCTCGCTGGCTTTGCCGCTTTTCAACCACAACAAGATATTTGGTCGATTGCGGTGTTGGCGGTGGCGGTGGCCTTTTTTAGCGCCAGCCAAGATATTGTGTTGGATGCCTATCGGCGTGAAATTTTGCCCGATGCTGAATTGGGGCTAGGGAATTCTATTCATATCAATGCTTATCGTCTGGCGAGTTTAATTCCCGGTTCCTTGTCGCTGATCTTGGCTGACCATTTACCGTGGCCAACTGTCTTTTGGATCACCGCTCTCTTTATGCTGCCGGGGCTGTTGATGACGTTGACGGTGAGTGAACCGATGTTGCAAGGCGCTGCACCGCGCACTTTACGCGAAGCCGTGGTAGAGCCATTTCGTGAATTTATTGATCGGGCTGGATGGCAA
The DNA here is from genome assembly GCF_055136605.1 of Aquaspirillum sp. NCBI lineage: Bacteria > Pseudomonadati > Pseudomonadota > Betaproteobacteria > Neisseriales > Aquaspirillaceae > Aquaspirillum > Aquaspirillum sp. Next base: position 18,696 of record NZ_JBSQVP010000008.1, read on the forward strand.
CATGCGCTACTGATTTTAGGATTTATCTTCCTATATAAGCTCGGTGACAGCATGGCAACCGCACTGGCGACGCCGTTTTATCTTGATACGGGATTTACAAAATCTGATATTGGATTGATCGCCAAACATGCCGGGCTTTGGCCTGCTGTGATAGGTGGTTTACTCGGTGGAATTTGGATGTTAAAGCTCGGCATCAATCGCGCCTTATGGTTATTTGGCGTGGTGCAGATGGTGACAATTTTGGGCTTTGTCATTCTCGACCAAGTCGGCCCAGATAAACTGACTTTAGCCTTAGTGATTTCAGCCGAGGCGTTGGGGGTGGGTTTGGGTTCGGCGGCGTTTATTGCTTTTATTGCCCGTGCGACCCACCCACTGTATACCGCCACCCAACTGGCGCTATTCACCAGCTTATCTGCCGTACCGCGTACGGTCATCAATGCCGGAACTGGCTATTTAGTGGAAGCATTAGGATGGACACCGTTTTTCTTGCTGTGTACGGTGTTGGCAATACCGGGGATGTTGCTACTGGTAAAAGTCGCCCCATGGCATGAGGCGACTTCAGACAAGACGGCAACGGCTCATTAGGCGTGGGCGCTGTGATCGTCAGCAAAACCGCCTGCACAACCACTGACCAGTTGTTTTAAGTGTTCTGGTTGGAGCAGGCGGATATGTTTATGGTCAACGCTAATCCAACCGTTTGCTTGGAATTTCGAAAGCGTGCGGCTCACTGTTTCGAGTTTCAGGCCTAAGAAACTGCCAATTTCTTCACGACTCATCCGTAAAACAAAGTCGTTGGCGGCAAACCCTCTGGCGGAGAGGCGTTGCGATAAATTCAGCAAAAAGGCGGCCAATCGTTCTTCCGCTTTCATATTGCCAAGCAATAACATCACACTTTGGTCGCGTACAATTTCACGACTCATCAGGCGGAAGAAATGACGTTGTAGGCTCGGAATATCTCGCCCGAGGAGTTCCAAGCGCGCAAACGGCAGCTCACAGACATCCGAATCTTCCAAAGCTTGTGCATCACAACCGTGGGTGTTGCTACTGATGCCATCCAACCCCATGAGATCACCAGACATGTGAAACCCGGTGACTTGTTCACGACCATCATGGCTAGACACACAATTTTTGAAAAAGCCGGTGCGGACCGCGAATAAAGCTCGGAAAGGGTCTCCCGCTCGAAACAGATATTCACCGCGTTTGACGCGGCGACTCTGTCGGATCACCGCGTCAAGCTGTGACATTTCCTCTCGGTTCAGACCAAGAGGCAGGCACAGCTCTCGTAAGCTGCAGTTCGAGCAGGAAACTTTGAGGGTGTGCAGGGGAACAGGACGGGGATCGAGCATGGGTAAATTCTGATATAGAGTGGAATTGAGGGGCGGTTGATTCGTGTCAAAAACAATCTGAGTTGGCTCAGGCACAGTGCAGCCATTGAATAGGATATTTCTTTATGAGCACTGCGAATTTTGCCATGTTAGCTTCTCCATCAGCTCGTTTTGAATTCGACCGTCAGCTCATTGAGCGGTTGGACGGCAGTGGACCGCGTTATACCTCCTACCCGACTGCTGATCGATTTAGCAGCGAGTTTGGAGAATTGGATTATCGACATAGCTTACAGCAAAGGCAAATTGGTGCGAATGCTGGGCCGTTGTCGTTGTATGTGCATATCCCTTTTTGCAATACCGTCTGTTACTACTGCGGTTGCAATAAAATTATCACGAAAGATCGTTCGCGTGCAGACCAGTACATAGACTATCTGGAACGCGAACTTGCCTTATACGCCGATTTGCTCGGCGATAAGCAAGATTTGATCCAGCTTCATTTTGGCGGCGGCACACCGACTTTTCTCAGCGATGAGCAGATGACACGGCTGATGACGGCAATTCGCCGGACTTTTCATCTATTGCCACATGGGGAATTCTCGATTGAGATTGACCCACGCAAAGTCACTGCACAGACCGTCGCGCACTTGGCACAACTGGGTTTTAACCGCATGTCTGTTGGTGTACAGGATTTTAATCCGCTTGTCCAGCAAGCCGTTAACCGCATTCAAAGTGAAGAAGAAACACGTGTGGTGATTGAAGCTGCGCGAGCTTCTGGCTTTAAATCGATCAGTTTGGATTTGATTTATGGCCTGCCATTACAAACATTGGCTTCGGTACAAGAGACCCTTGATCGAGTATTAGCCATTCGTCCTGACCGTTTAGCTTTGTATAACTATGCCCATCTGCCTTCGGTGTTTATGCCGCAGCGGCGTATCAACGAAGCAGAATTGCCTGTACCAGAGGTGAAGCTCGATATTCTGCAGATGGCGGTGCAACACCTTGGGACAGCAGGTTATGTTTTTATTGGGATGGACCATTTTGCCCTACCAGAAGATGAATTGGCAGTGGCTTTACAACAAGGGCGGTTGCAGCGTAATTTCCAAGGCTATTCGACTCATGCCGACCATGATTTGATTGCCATTGGTGTGTCTTCGATTGGGAAAGTCGGCCCCAGCTACGCACAAAATCACAAAGAAATCGAGCAATACTATGCAGCGTTGGATGCAGGCCAACTGCCGATTTTGCGTGGTTTATGTTTATCTGCCGATGATTTGCTACGAAGAACGGTGATTCAAGCCTTGATGTGTCGTTTTGCTCTGTCGATGGACGCCATCAGTGAAAGTTTCGGCATTGACTTTAAGCGTTATTTCGCGTGGGAATTGGAAAAACTGGCGGAATATCAAACGCTGGGCTTGTTGGAAATTGACGATGAATGGCTCACCATCAGCCCCCGTGGTCGTTTTCTGATTCGCACGGTCGCAATGGTGTTTGACCGTCATCTGCGCGAAAAACAAACCCATGCCCGTTATTCGCGTACGATTTAACTCAGAACCAGTCACCCCTTTGGGGTGGCTGCATCGTACGGATAAATCATGCCTTGTCTGTTGCCGCTTTAGGCGGTAGGTTCAACATCTGGTTTTTGCACCACGACATACCCCGCCAAAATTTCTTCCTTAAACGACTCAGGAATCGCATCCCAATCGACAATCTGTACGATGATTGGGATATGGCTTTCAACAAAAGCCTCTCTCACCACACTTAAACGAAAGACATCCCGTTTTTTATCAGCAGGAAAGCACGCCATTAGGTTCAAATCACTCGCTTCGTAATGATCGCCTCGTACCCGAGAGCCATACGCCCAAACTGTCGCTTCTGGGATATGCTTTTCTAATAGCGTGCGAACTTGTACCGCATATTTCTCTGGCAAATAGAGTGTACTGAGTTCAGCCATCGCAGGATTTATCTAATTTTTTTCCAATGTGTGATCCGTATTGAGGTACAGCATGGAACAGCCAATTTTTCGAACTAGCCGCATTTTCCTTTCCTAATCTATTCCTGCGAGAAAGGAAAATGCGTGGGCGTGTATTCAATAGATTTAAATATCTTGCCCTTCACGAATCCCCTCGTGATGGGCTTCGCGTTTTGGCAAGATCAAGTTCAAGATAATCGCCAATACCGAACATAACCCCACACCAACCAAAGAGAAGTCGCCAATTTTTAGCTCTAATGCCCCGATACCTGTGGTTAATACCACCGAGACAATCACCAAATTGCGAGGGGCCATTAAATCGACTTTGGCTTCGATCAACGTTTTCAGCCCAATCGAGGCAATCGTGCCGAAAAGCAAGACCATAATACCGCCCATCACCGGCATCGGAATGGATTGCAGCAAGGCATTAAATTTACCGAAGAAAGCCATCGCAATAGCGAAAATAGCTGCCCATGTCATCACTTTTGGATTGAAGTTGCGGGTAATCATCACCGCACCGGTAACCTCGGCATAAGTGGTAACCGGCGGCCCGCCGATTAAACCAGCAAAACACACCCCCAAACCATCCCCCGCCAAGGTGCGGTGTAGGCCCGGTGTTTTGGTGTAGTCTTTGCCCGTTACCCCACCAATTGCCATCACCCCCCCGATATGTTCAATCGCTGGTGCAATCGCCACTGGCAACATAAACAGTGCTGCTGCCCAGTTCACTTCTGGCGTGACAAAATGGGGTACTGCAAACCAAGGGGCGGCCGCAATTTTGCCGAAATCAACCAAGCCCATCACGCTGGCTGCAATATAACCGACGGAAACCCCTGCTAAGATGGGCACCAAACGGAACATGCCTTGGGCAAAAATCGCCACAATAACAGTCGTGGTTAAGGAAATTGTCGCCAGTATCAATGCTGTGCTGTACGGAATAACTTGTTCGCTGCCTGCTCGACCCATTGCCATATTGCTGGCGACAGTGGCGACTGACAAACCGATAATCATAATGACTGGGCCAATGACCACCGGCGGCAACAAGGTATGAACCGCTTCAATGCCACGCCAACGCACTAAACCAGCAAAGACAAAATACATAAAGCCGGCAGCAAACAAACCAAACATGGTTGAGGGTAAACCCCAAGTTTGGGTGGCATAGATAATTGGGGCGATAAATGCAAAGGATGACCCGAGAAAAATCGGCACCTGATTGCGTGTACACAGTTGAAATAACAGTGTACCAATCCCTGCACCTAGCAGGGCCATGGCTGGATTTAATCCAGTCAAAAGAGGAACCAGAACCAAAGCACCAAAGGCAACAAATAAAATTTGTGCCCCAGCGATGGCCTGTTTAAGCGTAGAAAACATGGTTTGCTATCCTAGGCAAAGAAAAAAATAGCAGAGATCTCTGCTAAACCGCGTTATTGTGCCAGAAGCCTTGTAGCGAGAGACCTTCTCAACGGTAATTTTGCTAACAGCGCTGGCATAATTTGTGATTGTTTATTCTCCTTTATCTGAGTTTGCCTGATGACGTCATTACATACCCCTGCTTTTGTCTACGCCTTTCGTGAAGCCGCGCCTTATATTCACGCCTTTCGTAACAAGACGTTTGTGATTGCGTTTGGTGGTGAGTTATTAGAAACCGATCGTCTAGCGCCATTGTGTTATGACTTAAATGTGTTGATTAGTCTTGGGGTGCGGGTGGTTTTGGTGCACGGCATTCGGCCACAAATCGATGCAGTTTTAGCCACCAAGGGAATTGTTTCGCGTTACCACGGCAGTCGGCGGATTACCGATGGCGAGGGCTTAGCTGCGGTACGGCAAGCCGTCGGGCTGGCGCGGGCAGAAATTGAATCACAGCTCAGTCTCGCACTCCCTAATTCCCCAATGGCGGGGGCAAACTTGCGTATTAGCAGTGGGAATTTTGTGGTGGCGCGTCCCCTCGGTGTGTTGGATGGGGTGGACATGCAATATACCGGCCAAGTGCGGCGAATTGATGTGCAAGCAATTCGCGACCACCTTGCCCTCGGTGAAATCGTTTTATTCTCGCCATTAGGGTTTTCGCCAACCGGCGAAAGCTTTAATTTGACGATGGAAGAATTAGCGACTGATCTGGCGGTGAATTTGCAAGCAGACAAACTGATTTTCCTCGCCGACAGCGATGGCGTACACAGTGAAGACGGGACATTTTTAGCCGAGTTAACTGCTGGCGAGGCCGAGCAGCTATTAGAAGAAAAAGAACTGACCCCGGGCAGTCTATGGACCTATTTAGCCTGTGCCACCCGCGCCACACGTAAAGGTGTGGCACGGGCGCATTTGGTGAGTCATCGTGAAGAGGGTGCGTTGCTGACCGAGCTTTTCACCCACGATGGGATTGGCACCATGATTTCACGTGAAAATCTAGTCAAAATGCGTACGGCAACGATTGATGATGTCGGTGCGATTTTGGCATTGATCGAACCGTTGGAACAAAGAGGCGCGTTGGTCAAACGTGGGCGTGAGCTGATTGAGATGGAAATTCAGCACTATTTTGTGGTCGAGCATGACGGGATGATTATTGGCTGTGTCGCCATGCACCCTTATCCCAAAGAGCAAATGGCAGAATTAGCATGTTTAGCAGTTGATCCGCAGTGGCGAGATGGGGGATATGGTGATGCTTTGGTGCAGCAGGTCGAGCGACAGGCCCGTGCCAAAGGGGTTGCTAAACTCTTTGTTTTAACAACACAAACGGCACATTGGTTTGTCGAGCATGGTTTTGTATTGGCGACACCCGAGGCACTGCCCGAGGCAAAAAAAGCTTTTTATAATCACCAACGCCGCTCACAAGTGTTAATCAAAACGTTGTCTTAACAGAATTCAGCGTAAGTCGCACAATCTGGTGACTCTCTTTCAAACGACCGTAGCTACACGGATTGTCAAAGCGAGCTGGGATCGGTACAACCTGACATTCTGTCTTTATTTCTGTTGCTGTTGGGGGTGTTTTGTCTGATGCACGAATCATATCCTTCCCCTTCTGCGGGCTCACACTCAACTGACACCCAGCAACAAGGCTGTGCGCGCTTTGTGCGAACCTTGCGCTTTCGTTTGATTGCGCTAGGTTTTTTGGCCAATCTCTTATTGGTTGGCATGATGTTGCTGATTATGTTGTTTTCGTGGGAACACAGCACACGTCAAGCCCTACAAGTTCGCAGCCATGAAGTGCGGCAACTGCTACAAGCGGTTTTACAAGAGCCATTGCGTTATGAGGATTACCCTCGTGTCGTCGATTTGGTCAATCAGTCCTTCACGCAAAGTGATTTGTTGTATCTCGCGGTGGAAAACCAACAGGGGCAACAAATTGCACTGTTACAACAATCACAAATCATACCTTCCCCATCACGACAACAAGAGACGTTGGCTTCTGTGTCGCTGTTATTTTCCCTGTCTGAAGGCGTGTATCAACGTAGCGTGATTACCGATGGTGGCAAGGTGATCGGTCAAGTCAGTTATGTTTTATCATTACAAACAGCCACCGCTGCATTGAAAACGCTGTTGTTACAGGTGTTATTGGTGATGGTAGTCAGTATTCTGTTGCTCGGTTTATTGACGGCCTTAATCGGCCTTTGGATTGGCCGCCCGCTGTCGGCGTTAATCCGCGCTGCACGGGCCATTGCTGCTGGAGATTATCAAGCCTCGTTACCGCCAAGCAATGCCAATGAAATTGGTCGGTTAGCCGCCGCCTTTGCTCAGATGCGCGATGCCCTGCGTGAACAAATGAGCACACTACGGCAACAACGAGAAACGCTCCATGCCATTGCCGACTATACCTACGCTTGGGAAATGTGGCTTAACCGTGAAGGTAAGCTCTATTGGCTCAATCCTTCGGTGGAAAGAATTACCGGCTATCGGGCTGAGGAATTGCTCAACGAAAAAGTTCGCTTATTAGACGACATCATTCACCCCGAAGACAGCGAACAAGTGCGCGACTATATTAGCCAAGCCATTCGCCAACAAAGTGCCGGTCAGGGGTTTCAATTCCGGATGCGTCATCGTGATGGTCGGATTATTTGGGTGATTGCGAATTGGCAGCCGCTTTATAGCCAAGAACGGCGCTTTTTAGGGCTACGCGCTAGCCTATTGGATTACACCAGTCAAAAACAGGCAGATTTGGCCTTACAACAAGCCATTGCTGAGCTACAAGCAGTGCAACAAGAAAATGAATTGCATCTGCGACAAGCACAACGAGAACAAGCGCGGTTGCGTGCGTTGTTCTCCTCTTTACAAGTCGGCGTGGTGTTTGTCGATCATCAAGATCGGATTGTCTATGCCAATCCTGCTTTTGCCCAACTCTGGGGCTTGCCACCGGCACCTGTGCTAAATCAATGCCCTCTCCCGTCGCTTTTGCCGCAACTCTTTGCTCAACCACAGGTTGAGGATGTGGTGCGGGAGTTTGAAGTAGATGCAGGGGTGATTTTGACTGCCTTTAATGTGCCGGTCAGTGGTGAGGAAAATGGCCGTTTGTGGGTGTTCCAAGATGTGACTGATGAACGTGCTTATGCAGAACAACTGCGTGTTTTGGCAGAGCGCGATACGTTGACTGGGATTTTTAACCGACGGCGTTTCCAACATGATATCGAACATGCTTTGCAGCAAGCACAACAACAGCAACATCCACTGGCTATTTTATTGTTCGATCTCAACCGCTTTAAGCAAGTGAACGACAACTATGGTCATGCCGCTGGCGATCAGGTGTTAATCGAAATTGCCCGTACATTAGGTTATGTGTTGCGTACTGGCGAATGGTTATATCGTCTAGGGGGAGATGAGTTCGCCATTTTATTGCCAGATGCCGATTTAGAGGCAGCGGCAGTGGTGGCGCAACGCGTGCAAGACCATATTGCACAGCTGCCGTTCGTCTTTGAAGGCCAAGCCTGTCATGTGGGAAGCAGCATTGGGGTGGCGGTGTTTCCGCAACATGCGACCGATGCCATGATGCTGACTGCGGTGGCCGATGCTGCGATGTATGAGGCAAAAAAACGGGGCGGGCAGTGGTGTGTTTTTGATGCACAACAGATGAGCCTCCCCTGTTCGGATACCGAGCCTACGTCGTTCAAGGATGCTTCTTCTTCGATAGTTGATTAACTTGGATTGTGAATTACCCCTGTCGTCGCTATCTTCTCTTTCCGGTTGCCTTGTTAAAAAATGAGGCGTGTTCATACTCCGGCAATCTGCCGCGTGTATGGTTTGGCTAAAAAAGGATAGATTGATGAGCCGTATGGTGAACTGTATCAAACTGGGTCGTGAAGCTGAGGGAATGGATTTTGCCCCGCTGCCCGGTGAATTGGGTCAGAAATTGTATGACAACGTTTCAAAAGAAGCATGGCAAGGTTGGATTCGCCATCAAACCATGTTGATCAATGAAAACCGTTTGAGCTTGGCTGATCCACGTGCTCGTCAATATCTGACGCAACAGCTACAAAATTACTTCTTTGGTCAGGGAGCAGATGCCGTGTCTGGCTTTGTTCCTCCAAAGGCATAACTGTTATCGGCGCCCGTTTCCTGTTGGTCTCGGGCGTTTTTATTCACTGACTTTGACGCTAATCTGATGACAACTCCTGCTGCTGACTTACTGCTAAATCGTGAAATTGGTTTGATTGAATTCAATCGTCGGGTGCTGGCACAAGCGGAAGACCCTGCTGTGCCTTTACTAGAGCGCCTGCGTTTTTTATGTATTGTTTCATCTAATCTGGACGAATTATTCGAAGTCAGGGTGGCGTGGTTGCGTGAAGAAGCTGCCTTGCGGCCAGAACGTGTTCTACCTGACGGCATTACCCCGCGCCAAGCGTTAGCGCGGCTGTCTGATGCCGCCCATGCTTTGGTGACACGGCAATATGCCTTGATGAAAGAAATGGTCTTTCCTGCGCTTGAGAAGGAAGGTATTGTTTTTATTCGTCGCAATGACTGGAGCGATGAGTTACGGGCTTGGATTCGGCAATATTTCTTTAAGGAAGTGATGCCAATTTTGACCCCGATTGGTCTCGATCCTTCTCATCCCTTCCCAAAACTCCTCAACAAAAGCTTGAACTTCGCTATTGAATTAGAAGGCAAAGATGCGTTTGGGCGCAATTCGGGCATTGCCATTGTGCAAGCGCCACGGATTTTACCTCGGGTGATTCGTCTACCGCGTGAACTGTGTGGCGATAAAGCCTGCTTTGTGTTTTTGTCGTCTATTTTGCATGCCCATGCCCAAGAACTGTTTTCGGGTATGACGGTGAAGGGATGCTATCAATTCCGTGTTACCCGCAACAGTGAATTAAATGTGGAAGAAGACGAGGTAAAAAATCTGCGCACGGCGCTGCAAGGTGAATTACGCCATCGTCAATATGGTGAGGCAGTGCGATTAGAGATTGCCGATACCTGCCCGCCACACATGGAAGAGTTTTTACTCAACCAGTTTAATTTAGAACGGCGCGATATTTTCCGGGTCGATGGCCCAGTGAATTTGGTTCGTTTAATGTCGGTGCCCGATTTAGTCGATCGCCCTGATTTGAAATTTGCTTCCTTTACACCCACCCTGCCAGAGGTATTACGTAAAAAGTCTGGTTTGCTGGCAGCGATTCGCAAGGGCGATATTTTATTGCATCACCCCTACCAAAGTTTCCAACCGGTGATTGATCTGTTGCATATTGCTGCCACTGATCCACAAGTTGTCGCCATTAAGATGACGGTGTACCGCACAGGTACCGAATCGGCGTTGATGGAGTCGCTGATTATGGCTGCGCGCGCTGGAAAACAAGTGACAGTGGTGGTTGAACTGATGGCGCGTTTTGATGAAGAAGCGAACATCAGTTGGGCCAGCCGTTTGGAAGATGCAGGGGCGCATGTGGTTTACGGCGTCTATGGCTATAAAGTCCATGCCAAAATGTTGATGGTGGTTCGGCGTGAAGAAGGCGCTTTGCGCCGTTATGTGCATCTTGGCACGGGGAACTATCACCCACGGACGGCGCGGCTGTATACCGATTTTGGTTTGTTGACGTGCAACGAAGAAATCGCCAGCGATGTCAACGATATTTTTGTGCAGATTACTGGGCTAGGTCGTGCTAATCAGCTGGGTCATCTGTTGCAATCACCCTTTAGTTTACATCCAACGATGATGGCCTTGATTGAACGTGAGGCCGACCATGCGCGTGCTGGCAAACCTGCCCGTATTATCGCCAAGATGAATTCGTTGTTAGAACCCCAAGTGATTCAAGCACTGTATGCCGCCAGCCAAGCAGGGGTACAAATTCAACTGATTGTGCGTGGTGTCTGTGCCCTGCGTCCGGGTGTGCCGGGGGTATCTGATAACATTAGTGTGCGTTCGATTGTTGGCCGTTTCCTTGAACATACTCGCGTGTTTTATTTCTTGAATGAAGGGGCAGAAGATGTCTTTATTGCCAGCGCTGACTGGATGGGACGCAATTTCTTCCGCCGCATTGAAACCTGCACGCCGATTCTTGATGCCCGTTTGAAAAAACGGGTCATCCGTGAAGGCTTGCGTTTATATCTGACTGACAATACCAATGCTTGGGAAATGCTGGCCGATGGCAGCTACCGCCGGAAAACTGGCCGTGGTCGCTCACGCGCTGCACAAGCGGAATTGTTGGCCGAATACAGTGAAGAGCAAAAATGACCGGAACTGATATTGCCATTCTCGCCTTGGGGGTGATCGCTTCTCTTCTTGGCATCCTTGGCACCATTCTCCCCGCGATTCCCGGCCTACCTCTTTTAGCCGCTGGCTTGGTGTTATTGGCATGGGCGGGAGATTTCCTCGCCGTTGGTGGCGTGGCGTTGGCGGTGATTGTTGGCCTCGCGTTCTTTGGCATGGCCATTGATTTTGTGGCCGGTTTGTTGGGGGCCAAAGTGTGTGGAGCCAGTAAACAAGCGTTGTGGGGGGCGTTTATTGGTGGTTTGGTGGGGATTGTCTTTGGTCTCCCCGGCCTGATCCTTGGCCCCTTTGTCGGAGCAGCGGTCGGTGAGCTGATGGCACAACGTGGGATGTGGCAGGCGGGTAAAGTGGGGCTGGCGACTTTATTGGGCTTGATTATCGGCACCGTGGCGAAAATTGGTTCTGCCTTAGCGATGGTAGGGGTATTTGCCGGCGCTTATTTGGTCTAGATCCAAGACAACACCGCCCAAGCATGGGCGGTGTCCACATCTTTTATTGTTGCTGGCTGCTAGAGGTTGCGGTGGTAGTGGCTTCGCTATGTAACAGCTTCGGCACGACCAACGACAACACAACACCCAAAATGCCGGTCAATAACAAGGTTTGTAAGACGGTGATACCGCGTTGTTTGGCCAGATGCGGTGATGACTGCATAAAAAATACTCCAAAAATCAATGACAGGTTGGCGAATTGTGGTCGGGCAGGGGACGAAATAGCTGTGTGCAATCTTCCTCATCGAACACATAACGCTGGTGGCAATAGTCGCAGATAATTTCAACGCTGCCTTGTTCTTGCACAATATCGCTCACTTCAGCGGCCCCCATCATTTGCAACATCCCGCCGACTCGTTCACGGCTACATGAACAACCGAATGCCTGTTCTTCCACTTTCAGCACCTGCAGCTGTTCTTCATGGAATAAACGATGGCGCAGGATATCAGGGTCAGTTGCCAATAATTCAGGGGTGTGCAGCGTACCGGCTAAGGCACATAAACGATGCCAATCTTCTGCTTCACCATGCCCCTCCGGTAGACGTTGCAATAACAAACCACAGGCAACCTCGGTATCACACGCCAACCACAAACGACTTTCAAGCTGTTCTGAACGTTGCATATAGCCTTGCAGCATCTCAGCAACGCTATTGCCTTCTAGGGCCACAATACCTTGATAGGGTGGCGTCCCATTTTTCGGGTCGAGAATCAACACAAACTGACCTTGACCTAACAGTTCCGTTAAACTTGCTGCCGTTGGTAACTCGCCTTCCCATTTTGCCGTGGCACGCAAGGTGCGATCTGCATTCCATTCCACGACTAAAAGTTTTAGTGCCCCTTTGCCCTGTAGCTGTAACACTAAACTACCATCAAATTTCAGCATCGAGCCAAGCAGCGCACTGGCGGCAAGTAGCTCTCCCAACGGTTGTCGCAAGACATCAGGATAATCGCGTCGCTGTAAGATCGTTTGCCAAGTGTGGTGCAGCCGCACTTGGGCACCCCGTGCCGGTGCACTATCAAATAAAAAACGGAAAAGTTTATCGTTTTGCATTAGGTTTCATCCTCTGCCAACGCCGCATTGCATGAGTACAGGGTCATTGGCAAACTGCTGGCAATATCAAATTCTGCCCCTGCTTTTACCCCAAGTTGGGCGATTTCGGCCGCTGTCATTGCACTGTCGTAGCTGGCATACATCGCACCAAGCGCAAAATCACGGCCCGAGCCAATCGCCCAAAACCGATGGTATTCATAGACTTCACGCATCGAATACACCGCAAAAATCCCGTGTGGATTGGCAATTAACACGGTCATTTGGCTTGATTCATAGGGGTCGTTGTCTTCTTCTTCGGTATTGAGGAAATAGTCTTCTTTCAGCTTGTTATGCAGCTTGCGGAAGGTTTCAAAAATCGCCAGACGGCTCGACAAATCGCGGTTTTTGAGTTTGACCAAAGCGGACTGCAACACCAAATCGTGGGCCGCACTGCCAGAGACCGCGATAAAATTGTCATCTAAGCGAAAAATTTTGTTATAGCGGGCGTCGTAGGTCGCACCAACACGGGTTTCGCCAAAGGTCGATTGGCTGTCTCCTGCGATGCTTACCACACCGGCTTTCTTAACCATGACGAGCGTGGTCACGGCATCTCCTGAACAAAAGCAAAGGACGTAAGATAACGCCGCGCGCGAGAAAAGCAAGTCGTATTTTAATACTGCATTTGGAGCCAACAATTATGTGTCAACTACTCGGAATGAATTGCAACACCCCAACTGACATTCAATTTTCTTTTCAAGGCTTTTCCCGTCGTGGTGGTTTGACCGACCACCACGCCGACGGCTGGGGCATTGCGTTTTTTGAACACAGTGGGGTGCGTGTCTTCCTCGACGATATGCCCTCGGCGCATTCGCCTGTGGCAGCCTTTGTGCAAGCCTACCCAATCAAATCAGAGAACGTGATTGCCCATATTCGCAAAGCCACACAAGGCGCCGTCAACTTAGCCAATGTGCACCCCTTTCAGCGTGAAATGTGGGGACGGTATTGGATTTTTGCCCACAACGGTAATTTAGAAAACTTCACCCCACCGGCAGGGCGTTTTTATCAACCTGTTGGTCAAACCGACTCCGAAGCTGCATTCTGTTTATTGTTAGAAACATTACGCAGTCGCTTTGATGCCATGCCTGCCCTTGAGGATTTTTGTCAGGTGGTGGCCGAAGTTACCGCCACCATTCGTCAGCATGGGATTTTCAATTTTATGCTGTCCAATGGCGATTTTTTATTGGCACATTGTTCGACCAAACTGCATTACTTGGTGCGCCAAGCGCCCTTTGCAGAAGCGCATTTATTGGATGAGGACATGAGTATTGATTTTAATCAGGTCACAACACCAAACGATCGCGTGGCAGTGATTGCGACATTGCCGTTGACCGACAATGAAACATGGACGGCATTTGCCGAAGGCGAATTGATGTTATTCCGTGATGGCTTGCCAACGACGATTACTGTCCCTATGCCAAATGGGCGCGACAAAATAGCGACTAACAGTTAAGCTAGATGTCATTTTCCTTTTCAAGGTCGAGTGATCATCGTGAGCCATTTTGATTTCCGTCAGCCGCCATTTGATGTCTTAACCCCTTATGAGCGTGAATTGGTGGCAAAAGCCGCTGATATCGTCTTTTTTCCTGCTGGTGCAACCGTATTGGAACCCACACAAACCGCTGAGTTTTTGTATGTGGTGATCAAAGGGATTGTGCGTGAAATGGCCGAAGAGGAAACCGTTGCCGTGTTTCGCAGCAACGATAGCTTTGATACGCGTGCCTTGATTGCGGGTCATAGCCCACACCGTTTTGAAGTATATGAAGAAGCGTTGTTATTCACCTTGCCGCGCAGCTTAATTTTGCAACTGATTGAGAGCAACGCGGTTTTTGCTGCCTTCTTTTTTCAAACAGTGGCAGAAAAATTTACTGCCTTGGCACAACACCGTACCCATAACCCCGAGTTACAAAACTTGCTGACCGCTCGGGTACGGGAAGTCACCGCCCGCGCCCCCGTATTTTTAGAGGGTGAGGCAACCGTACTGCATGCGGCACAGGCCATGAAACAACATAAGGTCAAATCGTTGTTGATTCGGCAAGGCGAACAGGTCGGGATTTTTACCGTCAGTGACTTTCGCGATGTGATTCTTGCTGGGCACAGTGCCGATGTCCCCTTGGCCAAGTTAGCGCATTTCTCGCTGATCTGTTGCGATATTGACGACTATTTGTTCAATGCTTTGTTGACCATGACCCATCACACGGTACAGCGGGTGGTGGTGACCGAACAAGGCAAGCCGGTAGGGGTGTTAGAACAAATTGATTTATTGTCCTATTTCTCGAATCACTCACACCTGATTGCACAGCAACTTGAACGCTCAGTGAGCTTGCCAGCTTTAGTCCCTGTGGCGCAGCAAATTGATAAATTGGTGCATATCTTGTCGGGGCATGGGGTGAAAGCACCACAACTGGCTAAGCTGGTGCAAACCTTAAATGGGCAGTTATTTGCCCGTGCATGGGCGCTGATTGCGCCACCAGAATTGATCGCGCATAGCTGTTTGGTTGTCTTGGGATCGGAAGGGCGAGGCGAACAGATTTTAAAAACTGACCAAGATAATGCCCTGATTGTGGCGGATGATTGTCCGTTGACCATGGCTGAAATTACGCAGATCACACAGCGTTTTTCCGAGGCCTTGGATCAGTTTGGCTATCCACCATGCCCCGGTGGGGTGATGTTGTCACGAGAAGCGTGGTGTAAAACGGTTTCGGCTTGGCAAGACACCATTTATGAATGGGTTAACCTGCCGCGTGAAGATTCACAGATGAATTTGGCTATTTTCACCGATGCCCATGCAGTGGCAGGTGATAGCACGCTATTGCAACAAATCAAAACGGTATTATCAGAACATCTTGATAACAGCGATATGTTCTTCCATCATTTTGCCCGCTCAGTGCTGCAATTTGATACCCCGCTTGGTTTATTCGGCCAGCTGTTGTCGCATGAAGAAAATGGTGTGGCCACGTTAGACTTGAAAAAAGGTGGGATCTTTCCTTTGGTGCATGGCCTGCGTGCACTGGCTTTGCAATACCATCTTTCCGAAACCAATAGCTTTGACCGGCTGACCGTGTTAGCGCAACAAGGTCATCTGGAATCTCAGTTGGCACAAGACTGTAATGAAGCCTTGTCATTTTTATTAACCCTGCGTTTACAACAAGGGCTCACCGCGCTGGATGTTGGTGCACCTGCCAGTAACCTGATTGAACCCAAACGATTATCGACGCTAGAGCGCGATTTGCTCAAAGAAGCTTTTGCTGTAGTGAAACGCTTTAAGTCCTCGATTCGTCATCACTTCCACCTAGGGGGTATGTGATGTTTAAGACGTTACAGCAACAGTGGGCAAAACGTAAATTGCGTGATCCGCGTTGGGAAGTCTTATTTCAGGCCAATGATGAAGAATGGGTCAGTGTCGATTGTGAAACCACCAGCTTAAATGTGGCCGAGGCTGAAATTCTGTCGATTGGTGCGGTCAAGGTACGTGGCAATCGGATTCTAAGCAGCGAGTCGTTTTATCGGGTGGTCAAACCCAGCATCAACCCCGATGCCGCCAGTGTCAGTATCCACGGTTTACGGCCCTTGGATGTCTCGCAAGGGATCAGCTGTGAACAGGCCGTGACTGAGCTATTAGAATTTATCGGGGGACGGGGGTTGTTGGGGTATTACCTTGAATATGATGTGGCAATTTTAAATAAAACGGTGAAACCCCTAATCGGTTGTAAATTGCCACAGCGACAAGTGGAAATCTCGGCGCTGTATTACGACTGGAAAATTCAACAAAATGTCGGTGCCAATATCGACTTGCGGTTACAGACGATTTTGGACGAGCTGCATATTCCCACCTTGGCACGCCATGATGCACTCAACGATGCGATTACCGCTGCAATGATCTATCAAGCGATGCAAGTGCGGAAGCCTAAACGTCCGTTTGGTTGATGGGCGGGTAGGGGCAGCTTTTTTTAGTGGCCCCTACCTGATTGCAAAACCAAGAGGCTTGACATCCTCCCCGGCCTGAAGGCCGAAGATTCCTACTGCGCTCAGGCGCGGTATTAAACCGCTCCTAAGTCGCTTCGGTGGGTTCCTGCTGCTGGCGGCATTACTGCACCGCTCACTTCACAGGCTAACCGGGCGTGTCCCGCCCTTAGAACATTGATCGCGCCGACGACATCGGCGTTTTCCTCGAAACCACATTCCACACACGCAAACCGGGCTTGCGTCTGGCGGTTGTCCGCCGAGATGTGTCCGCAGTACGGGCAGGTGCGGCTCGTGTTCCGTGGCGGCACGGCGATGAGATGCCCGCCGCGCCATGCCAGCTTGTAGTCCAGTTGGCGGCGGAACTCGAACCAGCCCTGATCGAGGATGGACTTGTTCAAGCCGGATTTGGCCCGAACGTTTTTCCCCAGCGCATCTGCCGTGCCTGCCGCCGACCTGGACATGTTCCGTACCTGCAAGTCCTCGATACACACCATCGCGTGGTTTTGGCTGATCTTGGTCGTGGTCTTGTGCAGGTAGTCGCGGCGGGCGTTGCCGATGCGGGAATGGATACGCTGAACTCGGGCTTTCGCCTTCTTCCAGTTGTTGCTGAATTTGGTCTTGCGGCTCAGCGCCTGCTGCGCCTTGCGTAGCGCCGTTTCGTGTCGCTTGAAGCTGTTGAGCGGCGCGTAGTACGTGCCGTCCGAGAGCGTGGCGAACCGGGCAATGCCCATGTCGATGCCCACTGCCGTGGTGGACTGTGGCACGGGTTGCTCCACCTCACGCTCGGTCTGGATGCTCACGAACCACTTGCCGCACGACTGGCTGACGGTGACGTTCTTCACCGTACCCAGCACGGCCCGGCTATGGCGGTAGCGCAGCCAGCCCAGCTTGGGCAAGAAGATGCGACTGTTACCCTGATCGAGTTTGATCTGCTTCGGATCGGGATAGCGGAAGCTGTCGCTCTGGCCTTTCTTCTTGAAGCGCGGGAATTCCGCCCGCTTGGCGAAGAAGTTGCTGTAGGCCCGCTCCAAATCCTTGAGCGTCTGTTGCAGCGGGTGCACCGGCGCATCGGCCAACCATGCCGTTTCTGTGCTGTTGCGCCACTCGGTGAGCAGCTTGCACAGGCCCGCATAGCCCAGTTTCTTCTCTCCATGTTCGTAGCGTTCCTTCTGCAACGCCAGCGCCTTGTTGAACACGAAGCGGCACGATCCGGCGAAGCGGCGCATCTGGCGCTGCTGTTCGCCGGTCGGCATCAGTTCGTACTTGAAGGCTTGGAGGCGTTGCATGGCTCAATCCTACTCTTGGTCTATGATCGATGACAACGATATACGGCATGGTCGGCACTGCGTTTTCAAGATGCACGTCCACTTGGTCTTTGTGGCGAAGTACCGTCGCAAAGTGTTCGACGGCGACGCCATCGACCGGCTGCGCAAGGAACGCCCCCGACATCCAGAAACGCTACTGGAAAGGCGTGCTGTGGTCGCCGTCCTACTTCGCTTCGTCTTGCGGAGGCGCACCGATTTCCATCGTGCGCCAGTACATCGAACAGCAGCAGACACCACACTGAAAGGCAAGGACGGCTACGTCGTCCGCGCTATCCTTCCCAGCCCTGAACGGCGGGGCTTGTCGCGCACCGGGTCAAAGCCATCCTTCCTCAGCAAACGAAACCGTGGCGGTGCCGGCAACAATAAAGTGGTCGAGTAAACGGATATCGAGCAGTTGTAGCGCGGCGACCAGCCGCTTGGTTAAGGCGCGATCGGCTTCGCTTGGCTCGCGGGCGCCGGAGGGATGATTATGCGCCACGATAACGGCGGTGGCGTGATGTTTTAGCGCATGGCGGGCAATTTCTCGTGGATAAACAGCGGTTTGATTGATGGTGCCGTGGGCCACTTCTTCCACTGCTAACACGCGGTTTTGATTGGAGAGAAATAACACCAGAAATACTTCAATCTCACGCCGCGCCAGCAATAAGCGTAAATAGTTTCTTACGCTGTCGGGGTTACTGAGCACATCTCCAGTGTGTAAATCCTCGGCCAACGCTCGACGGGTCAATTCCACCGTTGCCGCCAGTTGGGCATATTTCGCCGGCCCTAAACCGGGAATGTCGGCAAACGCCTGTAGTGGCGCATGGATGAGCGCAGACAGTGAACCAAACTGTGCCAAAGCCCGTTTTGCCAAACCGACTGCACTCAAGCCCTTTATCCCAGTCCGTAAAAACAAGGCCAATAACTCGGCATCACTTAAACTGGCGGCGCCGCGAGTCAGCAATTTTTCTCTGGGCCGTTCATCCTCTGGCCAATCACAAATCCCCATGTCTTTTCCCCTTTTGCTAAAACATGCAAAGAGAAATTACAAAAAATTCAGGTGTTTGTCATGCCTTGTGCTGGTTTTTTATAGACTAGGCGTGTGATCTTCTACGGTGTTGTTGCAAAAAGGCAAACCCATCACGCTTTCTGCGCGTGACCAATCAAAATAGGGACCGGGGTCTTGTTTGCGAGTAGGGGCGATATGTTGATGGCCGGTCATGGCACACAGGCTAGGGTGTTTTTGTTTGAGTTGCTGTGCCAGTGTCGCAAGGCGTTGGTATTGTGCATCAGTGAATGGCACATCACCCGAACCTTCTAATTCAATGCCAATGGAAAAATCATTACAACGTTCGCGCCCTCGCCATTGCGATGCCCCTGCGTGCCAAGCGCGTTGTTCGGTGGCAACAAATTGAATCAGTTCTCCATCTCGCCGAATCAAAAAATGTGCCGAGACGCGTAAATGGGCAATGGCCGCATAGTAAGGGTGAGCATTAGGGTCTAATTGATTGGTAAATAGTTGGATAATACCCTCACCACAGAAATGTTCCGGCGGTAAGCTGATATAGTGAATGACAAGCAGTGGAATATCACTTGAATCAGGACGTTCATCACAGTTGGGTGATGCAATAAAACGATCAATGGTCACCATCTTAGCCGCTTTCTTTGACGATAAATTTAATTATCATGATTCAAATTACCCCAATAGGACAAGCCCTCGCGCCCAGTTTCGATCATCCGATTGAAATGCTTGAGGCCTGCCATGACAAAGTGCGGCATTTTACCCATCAGCTGGCGCAGTTGCCGGCACACTTGGATCAGTTCGGGATTACCGACGCGACGATACAGACCATCCACGGCATTTTGCGTTATTTCGATGTGGCCGCACCTTTGCATCATGCTGATGAAGAGCAAAATTTGTTCCCCGCCTTGTTAACGGTGGCACCGCAATACAGCCCCCTGATTGAGCGATTGTTAGCCGAGCATCTCGAACTCAATATGAGCTGGTTGGTGTTGCGTGAACAATTACAGCAAGTGCAGCAAGGGCATGCACAGGCGCTGAGCCGCACGCGGGTACAGCGTTTTTGTCGCCGCTATCGGTTACATGCTTTGGATGAAGAAAACGAAGTGTTCACTGCGGCGAAAGACTTTCTATCAGACATGCGGTTGCAGGAGTTAGGCCAGCCGATGGCGGCTCGGCGGCAATCAGCCGCTTAATCGACTAATGCGGTTGTGGCTGTTTAAAGAGCTGTTGCAAATAGTCTTGATAGGGCGCAGGAAGGGGATGTTGTTGCCACAGTTGCCGCAGTTGTGTTTGGTTGGGCATCACAGCCAACGCTTGGTGTAGCTCTTTGACAAAGTGAGGGAAACCAGTACGGGTTAAGGGGGTACGACGAGCGTGCAGATAGTGTTGGCACGCCGACCGTAAGTGCTCGCTCAGTGTTAACTGGGTATGCAGTGCCTGACAGACCATTTCCAACGGCAACGTGATATCGCGGTTATGTAGCGGTGCCTGACTGACCTGTAGCAACAAATAATAGGCGCTGTTGAGTAATACAGCGGCAAAACTGGCATCTTCAGCGGTGGCCAACGGTAGCCATAAGCCACGGCATGGGGCGAGTTGATGAAAAAAACGCGCCGCCCGTTGTTGTGCGCGTGGACTGCCACCGACACACAACGCAAAGCCATGTTGCACCCCAAAATCGGTCCACAATCCATCACATAACACATAGTGATGATAGCCAAAGGCTTGCCGCCGTTTTGCCAGATGCGAAAACCAACTGCCCGAGATATCAACCACCACGAATTGATGACGTTGCAACACCGCTTTGGGGTAATGTAACAGTTGCTGGATGCCTAACTGGTCAGCAAACACCACTCGCTGGGTAAGCTTAGCGAGGGGCTGGGACAATGTTGGCGGTGACAGCTTAAGCCGTTGTGCAATCCAATGACTGCGCGGGCTGTTGCCTAACACTGTGCAGCGTGCGGCAATCAATCAGATTCCCCCACATAGGCGGGCACTGATTGAAGCTTGTGCAAGATGTTGTAAAAACCATGCCAGTGCATGACTGGGCTGGCGTTCGCGCCAACCACAAAATAATAAGGTCGAGGGTTTGCCCTCTTGCACTGCCAACTCGCGTAGCTGACCCGCGGCAATCGCCGGTCGTGCCAAGCGTTCGGGTAAAAACCCCACGCCCAAACCGGCACATTGGGCAGCCAATTTATCGTCGATCGTGGGCACAGTGAGTACCTCCTGTCCGGTTAATAAGCTACTGGAGCGAGGTGGTAATTGACGCGAGCTGTCAGCCGCAGCGATAGCACGATAGCGGCGGATAACACTGGCAGAAAGGGGCTGTGGGTGTTGGCACAGCGGATGATCGGGATGCACAGCAAAGATAAAATTAACTTGTGCCAAAGGTTGTGATAACACGCCAACCGGAGGATGGTCATTGGCACCGATTACCAAATCTGCCCGTTGATTCACCAACGCATCCCACGTTCCACCAAATACCTCGCGTTGAATACGAAGTCTTGTTCCTTGATTGTATTGGTCAAATTCTGCGACAGATGCCAGTATGGCAGAAAAATCTAATAAATCACTGACGGCAATCCGCAGTTCTGGCTCCCATCCTGATGCCAGACTGTGCATTTTTTGTTCGAGTTGACTGGCACACGCCAGCAGTTGTCGCCCTTCTTCTAACAAGGCATGTCCAATTGCGGTCAGTTTGGCACGGTGGCCGCTGCGGTCGAACAGAGAGATGGCTAAATCTTGTTCTAATTTTTGAATGGTGTAGGTGATGGCAGACGGCACACGATGTAATTCTTCAGCCGCTGCTGCAAAGCTGCCATTGCGTGCGATGCTATCGAGCACCAGCAGCGCATCTAAAGAAAGTCGCATGGTTTACCCTATCTGCAAAAAAAGAGCGTTTTTTGGTTTAATTTAACATTATTGCTTAAGCAATGCCGACAAAAAAAGCCGGCGGGACGCCGACTTTCTTTGTCTTGCTAGGCAAGTGGGATTACGGTTGGTAGCGAGCGACACCATCCACCAATTCTTTTTTGGCGGCTTCTGCATCGTCCCAGCCTTGTACCTTAACCCATTTTCCTTTTTCCAAATCTTTGTAATGTTCAAAGAAATGGGAGATTTGGTCACGCAACAACTGGGGCAGGTCTTCCAGTTTTTGCACGTCTTTATACATTGGGCACAGTTTTTCGACTGGCACAGCCACTAATTTAGCGTCGATACCGGATTCATCTTCCATTTTCAGCACGCCCAAGGCACGGCAACGTACCACCACACCCAACTGCAGTGGGAATGGAGTCACGACTAACACGTCAACGGGATCGCCATCTTCGGATAAGGTTTGTGGCACATAGCCGTAGTTCGCTGGGTAGAACATTGCTGTACCCATGAAACGATCCACGAACATTGCGCCCGTTTCTTTGTCCAACTCGTATTTGATAGGGGCAGCATTGGCAGGGATTTCGATAATGACGTTAAAGTCATTGGGGATGTCGCGGCCAGCAGGCACTTGATTTAATTGCATAGTGACTCCTCTTTCTCTCTTAGGTGAGGGATAAACAGACTTCGTTGGCGAAGTGGCTGCGATTATAAAGACGTCTGCTGTAAAAATGTTGCCGTACCACAAAGGCAAACAGGCTTTTTTGGTGTAAGGTGCGGCGGCAAAGCACACCGTCCGCTATCAATGGACAAAAAATGTCATGTGGAAAGAGAAAAAGCGATGAATGTAGATCGTGTGATTACCGAGTTTGATAAAGGCTTGCGCACTTTGTTAGCCCCCGCCCACAGTATTCGTCCCCATCCTGATGCTCATTTGGTTGATGCACCATTGAGTGAGTCAGAACGCTCGCACGTGATTGGGCTGATGCGGATCAACCATTGTGGTGAGGTGTGTGCACAGGCGTTGTATCAAGGTCAGGCGTTAACGGCGCGTAATCCGGAAGCGCGTCAGGCATTGGAACATGCAGCACAGGAAGAAACCGAACACTTGGCATGGACGGAAAAGCGGATTCGTGAGTTGGGTGGGCGTACCAGTGTGTTCAATCCGCTGTGGTATGTGGGTTCGTTGGCGATTGGGGTGGGCGCAGGGATATTAGGCGATAAGTGGAATCTGGGTTTTCTGGAGGAAACGGAATATCAGGTGGAGGCGCATTTGAATGAGCATTTGGCGTCGTTACCAGCGCAAGATGAGAAAAGCCGCGCAATTTTGACGCAGATGCGTGAGGATGAGGTGAAACACGCTGAAATGGCGCATTCCTACGGTGCCGCTGCCCTTCCTGCACCGATCAAAGGCATCATGCACATCACCGCTAAGTTGATGAAACAGGCCAGTTATCGCGGTTGAAGTACATCTATGAACCTTATGACTTACAAAGACTACTCAGCTCATATCGAATACAGCGATGAGGATGGCTGTTTTATTGGCCATATTGCAGGGATTCGTGACGTTGTAGGGTTTCATGGAGAGTCAGTTGCCGAGTTACGCGCTGCATTTGAAGAAGCTGTTGATGATTATTTGGCTACTTGTGAAAAGCTGAACCGATCCTAGCATTCAATTCGGCTAAATCCCGTCCACATCGGGATTTAGCCGAATTGCTCAAAATTAATTTCTCTCAACGCACCGAGCGTTCTTCTCTTGGTGTGATGCCAAAATGATTGCGATACGTGCTAGAGAAATGCGGGCCGCTCGAAAAACCACATGACAAACCAATCTGCACAATCGACTTGCTGGTTTGTTGCAACAGCTGGCGGGCGCGGTTGAGGCGCAGTTCTAAATAATAGCGCGAAGGCACCGTATTTAAATATTGCTTAAACAATCGCTCCAACTGCCGCCGCGACAAACCAACATAATAGGCAATGTCATCGGTTGATAACGGCTCCTCGATATTCGCCTCCATCAGCGCCACCGCCTCAGTCAACTTAGGCTGACTGCCGCCAATCCGCGTTGCCAACGGGATGCGCTGTCGCTCATTCCCCGGCCGCATGCGCTCCATACTAAACAGCTCAGACAGCTGCGCCACAAAATCATTGCCTTGTGTTTGTGAAATCAGCGCTAACATGAAATCAAGCGTTGCAGCACCACCGGCACAGGTGGCGCGGTCACGGTCGATCTCAAACAAATTTGATGACACCACGACATGCGGAAAACTTTCGGCAAAGCGGTGGATTTCTTGCCAATGAATGGTGGCGCGATAGCCTTCTAATAAACCGGCGCGTGCTAACCACCAACTGGCTGTGCCCAAGGCACCGATCAATGCCGGCTGTGGCACTAACTGACCGAGCCCACGCGCCAGATCGTCGGTTTCGGTATCGGGCCCCGCTTCATCCCCAATCACAAACAATGCATCTAAACGTGGCGCATAGGCCAACTCTAAATCAGGCCGCCACGGTAACCCACAGCTAGCACGAACAGTTTCATTGCTATGGAGTGAAAGCGTTAACAGTTCATACAGCGGTTGCTCGGCAAGCTGATTGGCACGCATCAGCACATCTGCTGCTAAGCCAAAACTGGACAAAGAGAACTGGGGCAACAATAAAAAACCATATCGTTGCGCGCGAGAAGGAGAAGAAAGCACAGGCATTGAAAATTCCACTGGGCCGATGAGCGATGGCGCTGCAGTGTAGCGTGTTTCTGACGTTTCCGTCGCGCTGGTGGCGAGGAACGTCGCAAAACGGAAATGCGGCGACACCAAGCGTCAATAGAATGTGGGCCTGCATCACCGTATTAGCGCATTACCCACAGCGATAACAAAGTGGCGACCCCACTTCTCACTTCACGAGGTGTTCATGTCTTTCTCTATCAAACCTGAATTGTCAGCCCTGATTGCAGATATCGATGCGATAGCAAGCGCATCGTTGCCTCCAGATCAGGCGGCGCGGCTGGCACCCGTGTTTCCTGCTTATTTCGAAGAAGCCGAAGTAGCAGACCTGAAACGCTTTACTGCCGCCGATGTGTTTGGTGCGGCTTTATCTCATCTCGAATTTGCCCAACAGCGTCAATTTGGCCATACCAAAGTGCGCGTGTATAACCCCGACATCGAACGCCACGGTTGGCAAAGCACCCATACCGTGATTGAGATCGTCAATGAGGATATGCCGTTTCTGATCGACACCTTGGCGATGTTGCTGGCGCGGCGCAACGTCACCCTGCACTTGCTTATCCATCCTGTGTTAGAAGTAGAACGCGATGCCGCCGGTGAAGCAGTGGCCATTCGCCGCGCTGAACAGCACAGTTCGCCGTTAGAGTCGTTTATTCACGCACAAATCGACCGCATTACCGACCCCGAACAATTAGCAGAATTGGCAGCAGAGCTGGAGCAAGTGCTGACCGATGTGGAAATCGTGGTGCACGATGGCGATGCGATGCGGCAGCAGGTGTTGGCGTTGGCCGATCAGTTGCAAACGATGGAACATGAAGAAGCCCCCGAAAGTGCTGAGTACCTGCGTTGGGTGGCAGACAATCACTTTTTGCTGATGGGCTTTTGTGATTACGACTTGGTGTGCGATGCCAATGGCTGCGATGCGTTGCGGATTGTGGCGGGATCGGGCTTGGGGATTTTGCGTAACCAAGGCAATAAAGAATACTCGGAAAGTTTTGCCCAACTGCCACAAACGCTGCGTGAATATGCCCATGTACCGCGCTTGTTGGTGTTGAACAAGTCGCAAACCTTATCGACCATCCACCGCGCCGCCCATCTGGATTACATTGGAATCAAGCGCTTTGATGCACAAGGAAAGGTGATTGGCGAGCGCCGCGTGTTGGGTCTCTATACCGCCAGTGCCTACCACGCCTCGCCGCGTGATATTCCAGTGTTGCGCCAAAAAATCCGTCAAGTTTGCGCGGCACTCGACTATGTCGATAACAGCTACAAAGCCAAAACCCTGAACTTTGTTTTAGAGACTTATCCCCGCGATGAGTTGTTTGAAGTCCCTGCTGACGTGTTGACACCGATTGCCGAAGGCTTGGTGAATTTGCAAGAACGCCCACGTACCCGTTTGTTTGCGCGGAAAGATCACTATCACCGCTATGTCAGTTGTTTGGTATTCATCCCTCGCGACAGTTTCAACACTGAAGTACGGTTAAAAATCGAAGCTTTATTGCTCGAAGCCTTCAATGGAACACATGCCGAATTCAGCGTGGCGATTGCTGATTTGCGACTGGCGCGGGTGCATTACATCGTGCATACCCCAGCAGCGGATGTCTTGGACTATGACGAAGCACTGTTAGAAACTGCAATTGCGCGGGTGGTGCGTGGGTGGAGTGAGGAACTACATCAACACTTGATCGAAACACGCGGAGAAGAAGACGGCAATCATCTGTTCTATCGCTATCGTGATGCCTTCCCTGTGGCCTATCGTGAAGAATTTGATGCGCGCAATGCGGTATTAGATGTGCAACAGCTCGAAGCATTGTCTGCAGCACAGCCGCTGTCGGTCAAACTGTATCGTCCTTTCCAACGCAATGCCGGCCGTCATCATCTCAAAGTGTTCCGCTTTGGCGAGCCGGTCAGCTTGTCCGAAAGCTTACCTGTATTAGAAAGTTTGGGCGTGCGGGTGCGTGATGAACGTCCTTATCGGGTGACGCGCGCCGATGGTGCCGAACTGTGGATCAACGATTTTGGTTTGGTGGCACCGGATGAACAACGCTTGGATGATGAAGCCGTTCGGATTCGTTTCCAAGAATTGTTGTTGAAAGTCACCGCTGGACAGGCGGAAAGCGATGGCTTTAACCGCTTGGCCTTAGCCGCAGGTTTGGATTGGCGTGAGGTGACGTTGATCCGTGCGTTGGCAAAATACTTACGCCAAGGTGGGCTGACCTTTAGCCAGCAATATATCGAACATTGCGTGGCAAACTATGCTGCAATTTCGAGCCGTTTGGTGGCTTTATTCCATGCTCGCCTACATCCAACTCAACGCGATGAGGCACAAGCTGCGTTGTTGTTACAAGAGATTCGCGAAGCCTTAACGCAAGTGGCGAACATTGATGAAGATAAAATTCTCAATGCTTTCTTGACCGTGATTTTGGCGATTCGCCGTACCAACTTCTATCAACGCAAAGAACAACAGCCGAAAGCCTATCTGTCGTTCAAGCTCGAATCTGGCAAGGTGGATTTCCTGCCATTGCCTCGCCCGTTATATGAAATTTGGGTGTATAGCCCACGTGTGGAAGGGGTGCATCTGCGCGGTAGCAAAGTGGCTCGCGGTGGGTTGCGCTGGTCGGATCGGATGGAAGATTTCCGTACCGAAGTGTTGGGTTTGGTCAAAGCGCAGATGGTGAAAAATTCGGTGATTGTACCGATGGGGTCAAAAGGTGGCTTTGTGGTCAAACAAGCCAGCCCTGCCGACCGTGAAACGTGGCTGGCGGAAGGGGTGGCTTGCTACAAGATGTTTATCTCTGGCCTGTTAGACCTGACCGATAACATCTGCAATGGCCAAATTGTGCCACCAGTTGATACTGTGCGTTTGGATGAAGATGATCCTTACTTGGTAGTGGCTGCTGATAAGGGCACGGCGAGTTTCTCGGATATTGCGAATGGTGTGTCTGAGCAATACGGCTTCTGGTTGGCTGATGCGTTTGCTTCTGGCGGCTCTGTTGGGTATGACCATAAAAAAATGGGCATTACCGCACGCGGCGCGTGGGAGTCGGTGAAACGGAACTTCCGCCATTTGGGAATCAACACCCAAGAGCAAGATTTTACCGTGATTGGTGTGGGCGATATGTCGGGCGATGTGTTCGGCAATGGCATGTTGTTATCGCAACATATTCGCCTGTTGGCTGCGTTTGACCATCGCCATATCTTTATCGACCCACAACCGAATGCCAGCGTCAGTTTTGCGGAACGGGCACGTTTATTCGAGCTGCCGCGTTCGTCGTGGGCGGATTATGATGCCACGCTGATTTCAGAAGGCGGTGGTGTGTTTGATCGTAAGTTGAAATCGATTACGCTCTCGCCTCAAATCAAGGCATGGCTAGGGACAGAACGCGATAGCATGGCGCCGAATGAGTTGATTCATGAGATTCTCAAAGCACCGGCTGATTTGCTCTACAACGGCGGTATCGGCACCTATGTTAAAGCCAGCCATCAACCCCATAGCGCGGCAAACGACCGCACCAACGATGCCGTGCGTGTCGATGGGTGCCAGTTACGCGTGAAAGTGGTGGGTGAGGGCGGTAACCTTGGCTTTACCCAAGCAGGTCGGGTGGAGTTTGCGATGAAGGGCGGCTTGATCTTCACCGATGCGATTGATAACTCGGCAGGGGTCGATTGCTCTGACCATGAAGTGAATATCAAGATTTTGCTGGGCAGTGTTGTCGCTGCAGGAGATATGACGCTGAAGCAGCGTAATGTCTTGTTGGCTGAGATGACGGAAGAAGTCGGCTCGTTGGTGTTGCGCAATAATTATTTGCAAACCCAAATTTTAGCTATCAATCGCTATTCTTCGGCGCAGATGTTAAATGCACAAAGCCGTTTGATTACAGCGATGGAAAAAAGCGGTGAGTTAAAACGTGCGCTAGAAGGCTTGCCATCGGATGAGCAAATTGCCGAACGTCGCGCCAATCGTCAGGGGTTAACAGCGCCTGAAGTGGCGGTTTTGTTGGCCTATAGCAAAATTGCGTTGGATCGGGCGTTGTTGGCTTCGGATGTGCCAGATGAAGCGGATTTCTTGCCAATTTTAACCGCTTATTTCCCACAGCCTTTGCAACAGCGTTTTGCTGAAGCCATGCAAAACCATCACCTGAAGCGTGAGATTATCGCTAACCAATTGGCCAACCGCATCGTCAACCGCATGGGGATTACTTTTGCTTTCCGCTTGCGCGAGGAGATGGGGGTTAGCGATGCCGACATTGCCCGTGCTTTCTGGGCTGCAGATGGTATTTTTGCTGCAGAAGCGTTATGGCAACGAATCGAAGCGTTAGACAACGCCATTTCAGCAGATATTCAAGTTGAATTGATGATTCGGGTACGAACCTTGGTTGAACGTGCGGCACGCTGGATTCTGCATAACCGCCGTCATCAAGAACCGATTTCTGCTTTGTTGGCACGTTATCATGCCTCGGTACAAACCTTGATGAACAGTCTGCCTTCGTTAGTCGCCAGTGCTGATGATGAGAATGTGGCACAGATGGAACGCCATTGTTTAGAGCAGGGTGTTCCGGCAGAGTTGGCGGCGTTGATCTCTCGCCTCGATTTTGCTGCCGCATTCTTTGATATTGCCGAATTGGCAGAAGAAGGCCAGCTGGATGGTGAAGTGGTTGCGGCAAACTACTTCCAATTAGGTAAGGCGTTGGAACTGGATTGGTTGCGCGATGCGATTACACGCTTGCCGCGTGATAACCGTTGGCAATCGTTGGCACGGTCGGCTTTGCGTGATGACTTGTATCGTATGCACCGTGGTTTGACTGAAAAAGCGTTGGCGTGCGAAGCGTGTCAGGATGGCCGTTTTGCCTCGCATTGGTTAGCCAATCGTCAAGAAGAACTCGAGCTGTGTCATCAAATGTTGATTGAGCTGCGCGCGTATCCTGCTTTGGATTTGGCGATGTTGTCTGCGGGTATGCGTGAACTCAGCAACCGCATGATGGTCTAGCCTATTGCCTCTGTTTGTCCGACCTACCCCGTCACTCTCGCCGAGTGGCGGGGTTTTTTTTAGAATATGCTGTTTTCAATCGCAACCTATCGAAGGATCCATATGAAACGCTATGCAGTATCGCTGATGGCTGTGGCAGTGTTAGGGTTGGCTGGCTGTCAGTCGGGCAACGTCAATGGCTTGGTGGCAGCAGGGCAAAGTTTGGCAACAGCGGCATTGTTATCTGATGCTGATGCGCAAGCCTTGGGTGATCGGACAATTAGCCAATACGACAGCAAAGAAAAAGTCGCGGCGAAAAACAGTAAATACGCTAAGCGTTTGGCGCAGTTGACTAAAAACTGGCGGCAAGTCGATGGTAAAAGCTTAGAGTACAAAGTGTATTTGAAACCAGATGTGAATGCTTTTGCAGTGCCAAATGGGTCGATTCGTATTTATAGCGGTTTGATGGATGCGATGAGCGATGATGAATTGCGTTATGTGATTGCGCATGAAATTGGCCATGTGGTGTTGGGACATTCGAAAAATGCGTTGCAAGTGGCTTATGGCACGTCTGCGGTGCGACAAGCCATTGCCGCCAGTGGCAGCAGTACGGCAGCGGCTTTGTCGCAATCTGCTTTGGGGGCGTTAGGTGAGAAATTGGTAAACGCGCAGTTTTCGCAAAAGCAAGAGAACGAGGCGGATGATTTTGCGCTGCAGTTTTTACAGCGGAATCAGTATAAAACTGGTGGTGCGGTAACGGCTTTGCGGAAGTTGGAAAGTAAGTATGGCAACAACAGCACGATTTTCTCTAGCCACCCTGCGCCCGGGGCGCGTGCTGCACGTTTAGAGCAGAAATTGCGTTGATTGTTGGTGTTTGGTCGCGGCTTGGTGGGCACAAAATCCGTGCCCATCTTTAGTCAGCAATTGATGACCATATAGTTGAAACCTACAGCTCCATAAACTTATCTTCCGTTCTTTATATTCTGTAAATAATCAACGAGCTCATGAATATTGGTAGATGGATTGTCTGTGTGATTCCTTTCCGCCTCACGCAAAGCGCGCTTTGCATTCGCTTTGGCATACTCTAATTTACTCAGGGTATAAGAAAAACTACCGACCCCAGCTTTTTCATAATCAGGCCAGTATTTTTTCAATTCACGGAGAGCTGCTGCCCCCGAGCTAACATTGCCCACTGCCATAAATGGAGCCGTTTTATAAATAAAGTGCAATAAAAGCCAGTATTCAAAACAAGGTATTGATTTTATAGCATAAAAGACCCCTTTTTTCCTTATGTTCGACAAATCTACCTGCGCTTGCAGATAATTAGGATGAGCATCACGATCAAAGACACAGTAAACTTTATCGAAAGGCCCACTTCCTGCTAATTTTTCTTTGTCATATAACTGAATACCATGTTTCACAACACTAACGGGATCTGAGCCACAATCGCCGCTAATAGTCACATTTGCACTGTGAATTTCATAGTGGTCCACTAGCTCTTTGAAATATAGCGGCTCCGTTTTGGCACCCTCGCAAACGATCAAAACCTTATCGTATGAGGCGCGAACAGGTTGGCGGCGTGCTGAGTCTCTCGCAGACTTTGCTTTGCGCTTATGAAAAAGATCGTCACTGCCCACTTTCTGCCTCCAAATCTAAATTCTTCAGACTTCTTAAGTAAGGCAATGCTCCATAGCGCCCAGCTAGATAGTTAGCTTCTAAATTCTCGCGCCCCTTCTTTGGATGGAAGTCAGTCAGCGGATAGAGTCGAGTGGATTGACTATAATCCTTTTCACAAAACCAAACCTGATCACGACGGAAGACATTTTGGTCAAGAATAGATGTTTCATGGGTGGTGAATACTAGTTGAGCATTTTTTGGATTCATCTCATTATTATGAAAGAGCTGCACTAGAAACTGGACCATCTTTGGGTGGAGATTTTCGTGCAATTCATCAATAACTAAGACATAGCCATTTTTTAAGGTATCAAGCCAAGGTCCGGCAAAAGCAAAAAACTTTTTCGTACCGTCAGACTCATCATCAAAATCGAATGGAACTAAGTTGCCATCAGACGATTGATGTAATGTTTTAATGTCAAAAACTTCTGCATCGGACATGTTTGATAAGATTGTACTTTTCAACTCTTCTGGCATGTCAGAAGGAAGATGCTTTAGAGACATTTTTTCTGATTCTACGACTACATCTTGAATATCAAGGTCCGCTGCTTTTAGAAAATCCAAAATTCTTTTTCGTTGCTCAATATCTTTGCAGAGCGAGGCAGTAAAAGATGGTGTCCAGCCAGAAACATTTGCCATGCGCAGTGTTTTTTTGAACCAGTCATAAACAGGTTGTAACTGCTTGCTATTTAACTGGACGGCTGTGGATAAGAAGAGTGCATTTTGTCGTGTAGATTCTTGCCACAATAGTTTCTGGCCAGTTAATGAGCTGCATTTCTCCCAGTCATAATTATCTGTTTCAGTATTCCACACTCTTCCTAGCCATTTCTGAGCACGGCCGTGTGGGTATGCAAACAACCACTCCTCATGGACGCGTTCTGTAGTAGCAGAAAAGCCATACTGATAGCGGATTCCCTCCGCAACAAAAATCACTTCAAACTCAGTAGGCTCATTTTTTTTGACGCTATCTAATAGGAAAGGAACAACAGGAATTGAGTCTCCATACTGATCTCTTGCGGACTCAACCACAAATTTTTTCATGGTACGAATGGCTCGGAGCAGATTTGATTTTCCCGCCGCATTTGGACCATAAATTGCAGCAGTACGCAGCAGGCTTGTAGTTGCGGGAGCTGCTGGGACAAAGCTATTGACGTCAGCTAGTTCATTACCCTTTGCCAATACTAAACTGAGGGTTTGCTGATCCTTGACGGACCGCCAGTTGCCAACGCTAAATTCGATCAACATGATGTTGCCTTCTAATTTTGAAGCTAATTTTTGGTAAAATTTTCCAAAAATCTAACACAAACATGCCACCAAGTGGCATCTCGTATAGCGTTGATACCATAAAACACATACACTCACTACTACATCACCCTAAGTTCACAGCTCAATCATTCTGCTGCCTTTGTAGCCCAGTAGGGTAGGCACGTTTCTGTGCCTACCATATCAGTGTACGTTGGAATGCCGGTTGTTTGACAACCCAACATCACTGACAACTGCAAACAGCAAAACACCGCCGTATGTAATACGAGCCGCCTCGCCCTGAATTGGGTGGAGCGGTTTTTTTATGTTGTCCGTGTTGGGTTGCTAAATTGATCAACCCTCGAAAATATCCTCTAACCGCTGCGCCTGCGTTAACGACACCCCCCATTGCTGCAACTGCTCCGGCGTCGCAGCCCGTAACCGCGATAACACCCAATCTGGCAACGGCTGACCAAATTTTGTTTCGATCATACTGCGGAGGAATATTTTCATGCCTTTTTCCAACCCTCGCTGCTCACCACGTTCTTCTGCCACTTGAATCTCTGTGTTGTAATCCCACACTGCCCGTTCGCGTGCCAATGCCCGTAATCGTTCTTCCTTGGTTTGGCTCATTTGCTCTAGAGATTGCAAGACAGTCATTACCGGTGTGTGTGTCAGCTGTGCCATGATGTGTTGCTCCTGCCAGTGTTCAAACAGA
>NZ_JBSQVP010000009.1:0-51107 GCF_055136605.1 Aquaspirillum sp.
CTAAAGCACCGCCACCTGCGCCGCCGCCTCAACCTGCATCCATCGTCCCCCCAATGGCGCCGCCTCCCGCAGCACAGAAACCAGCGGTTGCTGCACCTCCACCGCCGGTCTTTGCGCCGCCACCGCCTATTGCACCGGCCCCACCCCCCTCCCATGCTTCGGTGGGGTATCAGGTGCAACTGGGTTTATTTAGCAATCTGGATAATGCCGCCCGTTTGGTAGAAAAATTACAACGTCAAGGCATTACAGTAAAAACAGAAACGCGGGTACACGTTGGACCATTTCAAAGTCGTGCCGAGGCAGAAGAGGCCATGACAAAATTAAAAGAGTTGGGTTTATCGCCGTTATTAGCGCCGGCTGGCGCCCGTTAATGTTGTTATAACAAGGAGAAATGATGAGTGCGATTGCCGTAGAGACGTTAGCACATGCCCTAGAAAAATTATTGTCTGGTCTGACTGTTTTGACCGCACAAGAAGATGGGATTGAAGAACGGCCACTTAAAAATTGCCGTGGTAGCGTGTTGGCACAATCAGTGGCAATTGAGGCCGAATTGTTGTCCCAACTCGGTTTTTCGGCAGAACATCAGCTACCCGCTGGTTTGTGGCTAACGCCGGTGCATACTGGCTTGGCCGCCGCCCTCGGTTTACCGACTTTACCCGTGTGGCGGCCCTTAAAAGTCTCGGTTTTTTTCAGTGGTGAGGATTTAACCGAGCCCGGTGAAGTGTTACATGCTGATCGTCGCTATAACAGCCATCGCTATTGGTTGCGTGGCGCTTTGGTGGCGATGGGGTGCGAAGTGCGCGATTTGGGTGTGGTGCCCGAGAGCGTTGCCGCGACTCGTTTAGCGTTGTCGAATGCCGCAGAGAACAGTGATTTAATCATCACTTGTGGTGGCGTAGAAGAAGACTATGTGCAACAGGCGATCACCCGTGAAGGGGTATTGCAACAAGCGCAGATTGCCATGAGTGGTTTACCGGTGTTGAGCTGGGGTAAGGTTGCCAGTGCCGACTTTATTGGTCTACCGAATGCCATGTTGCCGGCGTATCTGTTGTTCTTGTTGGCGGTGGCGCCAGCACTACAGCGGATGCGTGGTTTGGATTGTGCCCGTTATGCCAGCCCATGTTACCGTTTACCCTTGACCACCGAATTGGCGGCACAGGAATATGAGCAGGTGTTACCAGTGCAGGTCATTAAAAATGAACAACAACAGGCTATCGCTGTCCAACTAAGCCCTGCGGCACCGCACCTGTGGTCGTGCTTACAGTCACACGGGCTGATTCGTGTACCGGCTGGGCAGGCTGTGGCTGCAGGTGAAACCGTCGCGTTTTATACTTTTGAGCGTCTGTTGTGATGGTATGCCAGCATTGAGTTTTGTGGGAGGGGCCTTAACACAGCCCCTCACTGTCGTCGCTACACCAGATGAACCCATTTTAGATTTGGTGCGCCGTTGTGATGATTTACCCCTGTCGTGGCGTTGTGGTCGTGGCACCTGTGGTACATGTGCTGTCCGCGTCAGTCATCAGCAACAACCACAACCGCTACTGATGTCACGTAAAGAGCGCAATGTGTTAGTGCGCCATCGCTACCTGCCGCAATCTGCTTTGCAACAAGACACCTTTATTGATTCGCCTGCGCTGTGGCGGCTTGCCTGTTATTTGACGGCTAACCAGCCGTTAGTCATCTCTCTCGACCCGCCCAGCAGCGAAGACGTGTCCTAAATAAAAAAGGAAAATGATGAAACAGAATGTCAGGGTATGGGATGCCCCAATCCGCTTATTTCATTGGGCTTTGCCCCCGCTAATTGGTTTTATGTGGTACTCGGGTGAACAAGGCGGTGAGTGGTTGTTGTGGCATATCCGTGTTGGTTATGTGGTTGCCACTTTATTGTTATTCCGCCTGATTTGGGGCCTGATTGGCAGCCAAACCGCACGATTTACCCAATTTATTCGCGGCCCCAAAGCGATCTTGGCCTATATGCGTGGGCAATTACCAGAAGATCAAATCCCCGGCCACAACCCATTAGGCGCGTTGATGGTGATGGCGTTGTTGGCTGCGCTGTTATTTCAGGTGGTGTCGGGGATGTTATCGAGTGATATTGACTCGTATATGTATGACGGCCCGTTAATTCATTTGGTCGGCAGCGAATGGTCAGAGCAAATCACCGTTTGGCACAAACAAGGCATTAACTATCTATTGGCGTTGATTGCTGTGCATGTTGGGGCGGTGTTGTTCTATCTGTGGGGTAAAAAAACCAATCTTATCCGCCCAATGGTGACCGGAATTAAACCGATTGACAGTGATGCCGAGTTAGACCGTGTGGAGTTTATTCCACCAATTATTGCCTTGGTCACACTGGTGGTGTCTGCTGGCGCGATTTATACCTTGGTAACGCGATTGTGAGCTCGGCACGTTTGCCTATGTTGTCACCATTATGGTCAATTCACCTTGCTGTGTTGTTGTTTGGTTTGGCTGGGTTATTTGGCAAAGCTGTGGCGCAACCGGCATGGGTGATTGTATTAGGACGGACGGTGTTTGCCGCGCTGGCGGTGGCTTTGTTGGTGGTGTGGCGACATCGTTTGTCTGTACTGTGGCAAGTCAAATCGTCGCAACGCTGGCGCTTATTGTTGGCCGGTGCAGTGTTGGCATTGCATTGGACAACCTTCTTTGCGGCGGTGCAATACAGTACGGTGGCGATTGCGCTGTTGGGGTTTGCCAGTTTTCCAGTGTTTGTCGCATTGTTAGAACCATACTGGTTTGCCGAGCGGATACAGCGGCAAGAGTGGGCGATGATTGCCTTAGTGACCATCGGTTTATTGTTAGTCGTCCCAGAATGGCGGTTTGAAGCCAGTGCAACACAGGGTTTGTTGCTAGCGGTATTGTCCGGCGCCTTATTTGCTGTATTGGCTTTATTAAATCGCAGTATCGGCGCGTTGTCGGTGTTATCCAGCACCTTTTGGCAAAATGCGGTGGCGGCTGGGGTATTGTTACCGCTGTGGTGGTGGTTGCCGCCGGTGGCCTTAACGCTACACGAATGGTCGGCCTTGCTTTTTTTGGGCGTGGTGTGTACTGCTTTGGCACATGGTTTGTTTATTGCCAGCTTGGGCGTGTTGCCGGCGCGGCAAGTAGCGGTGATTACAGGGTTAGAACCGGTGTATGGGATTGGTTTTGCTTGGTACGTCTTTCATGAACAACCAACTTGGCTGGCATTGGCGGGTGGCGCGTGTATTGTGGTGGCGACAGTTTGGGCTTCATTGGCTAAGCCAAAGCACGGTTAAACGGTGAGATTGACGATGGCGCTTGCCCCTGCAATTGAAAAAAAACTCAGCAAACTGGGTATTCAACAGCCCTCTGATTGGTTATTACACTTGCCGCTGCGCTACGAAGACGAAACGCAGTGTTTCGCTATTGCCCAAGCACCGTTGGCACAATCCGTCATGGTGGAAGGCATTGTGCAGCATTGTGAGGTGAAACAACGTGGTGGGCGGGGGCAACTGCGGGCAGTGATTGCTGATGCCAGCGGACAGCTGGTATTGCGTTTTATCCATTTTTATCCGAGCCAAATCAAACAATGTAGTGTTGGTCATCGTTTACGGGTGTTTGGTGAAATTCGCCAGAATTTTTTTGGTGAGGCGGAAATGGTGCACCCAAAATGCCGTGTGGTGGCCAGCAATACCCCGTTATCCACCCACCTTTCCCCTATCTATCCCGCCACCCAAGGGATTACCCAATCGCAACTACGTAAATGGATTGATGCTGCCCTTGAACAGATCCCACTCGATGACACTTTGCCCCCCGCGATGTTGCAAACATTGGGCTTGCCGAGTTTTTCCGAGGCGGTGTTGACCCTGCATCATCCTCCCGCTGGCAGTGAAGTTGCTGTATTGCAATCACCGCAGTTTCCGCCGTGGCAGCGGATTTATTTTGATGAGCTATTAGCACAACAGCTGTCGATGCGTTTGTCTTATCGGGCACGGCAGCGTAAATCAGCGCCGATTTTACAGGGTAATGGCCGGCTGACTTCGGCGTTGCTACAACAGCTGCCCTTTGCGCTAACCGCTGCACAGCAGCGAGTCTGGCAGGAAATCCAACAAGATTTACAAGGTGGACAGCCGATGCACCGCTTGTTACAGGGTGATGTTGGTGCGGGGAAAACCGTGATTGCGGCGCTATCGGCTTTAGATGCGATAGAAGCCGGTTATCAAGCTGCATTGATGGCCCCGACAGAAATTTTGGCTGAACAACATTACTTAAAACTGCGGCAATGGTGGGAAAGTTTGGGTTTAACCGTGGTGTGGTTATCGGGTAGCTTGAAAAAATCACAGCGCCAAGCCGCATTAAAACAGATTGCCAATGGAGAGGCTTGTTTGGCGGTGGGTACCCATGCGCTATTTCAAGAAGACGTTGCTTTTGCGCGGCTGGGTTTAACCATTGTGGATGAACAACATCGTTTTGGTGTTGCACAACGCTTGGCACTACAAGCTAAAGGTGGCGAAACCCATCAGCTTATGATGTCGGCCACACCGATTCCGCGTACCTTGGCCATGAGCTACTACGCTGATTTGGATGTATCAGTGATTGATGAATTACCCCCCGGACGGACGCCGATTCGTACTCGCTTGATTGCCGCAAAACGGCGGCCAGAGGTCATGGCGGCTATTGCGCGTGAAATAGAACAAGGTCGCCAAGCCTATTGGGTGTGTCCTCTGATTGAAGAATCAGAAACCTTGGAACTCCAAACGGCTGTTGCCACGCAACAAGAATTGATGCTGGCCTTGCCACAGCTCACGATTGGTTTAGTGCATGGCAAGATGAAGGCTGATGAGAAAGCAGCAGTGATGGCGGCATTTCTTGCCAATGAAATTCACCTATTGGTGGCGACGACCGTGATTGAAGTCGGTGTTGATGTCCCAAATGCGACCTTGATGATTATTGAACATGCCGAGCGTATGGGCTTGGCACAGTTACACCAACTGCGGGGGCGCGTTGGACGCGGACGACATGCCAGCAGTTGTGTGTTGTTATTTGAAGAACCGCTATCCGAGCTGGCGCGTGCGCGTTTACGGGTGATTTATGAACAGACCGATGGCTTTGAAATTGCGCGACAGGACTTGTTGATTCGCGGGCCGGGAGAGTTTCTCGGTGCTAAACAAAGCGGCACGCCGATGTTGCGGTTTGCCGACATCGAACGCGATGTGGCATTGCTAGAGGAAGCGCGACAATGGGCACCGCGTTTATTAAAACAATGGCCCGATGCCGCACGTGCCCATTTAGCCCGTTGGCTAGGCGGACGTGAACATTTCCTACACGCCTAGCGCCACTGAGCTAACCACTGCGACAAGCCGTTGATGTCTGCGCGTTCGGCGTAATTTTCTACGGTCTGTGCAAACTCAGCATACTCAGGGCTATGTTCCGCTAACTGTTGTGCCCAGTCGATTAAATCCGACATTGCGCCCATGTCCAACCACTGTTGCAGTTCTGCCCGTTGTGCCGCTGGTGGTGGCACACAAGCAATTGTGGTTTTTGCCGCGTGCGTGGGGTGGTTGTTTTGTAGCGGTAAATGCAGCAATTCTGCTAACACATGGCGTAATTGCGCTAAGTTAACCGGCTTTAACAAGGCAGCATGAAAGCGTTGTACGGTATGGACAGGCGGGGGGGCGGCAGACAGCAATATTACCGGCACCTGCGGCCATAGGGCGTTGACTGCTTCCAATACCTCTAAACCATTGCTTTCCGGCATGGAGAAATCGGTCACAATCAAATCTGGCATCGCCAGACTGCCATCGCTTAGTTCATCAATAAAATCGCGTCCCTCTGCCCACGCCTCTACCTCAAATCCAAGACCTTCCAATTCATCTTGCAACAGATTGCGCACATCTTTGGTGTCTTCCAACAGCACAAGGCGATACCCACTGCCATCTAGTTCTGGCAAGGCCAATTCCCCATCAGGTAAGCGATGGTGAGGAATGCTGTCCTCGTGGGCGGTGGCAAAGCTGACGTGCAAGGTAAAATGCGTGCCCTTTCCAAGCTGACTGCTGACCTCTAATCGACCTTGCATCCGCTGTACCCATTGCGCTGCAATCGCGAGGCCAAGGCCTAAGCCTTGTTGGCTGCGCCCATTATCTAAACGCACAAACGGATCGAAAATAGAGTCGATTTGTTCGGCAGCGATACCGATACCACTGTCAATCACATGAAAGCGCAGTTGGACAATACCGGTATTGGGCTGTTGGCTGACCATCTCCACCACAAAGCGGATTTCACCTTGTGAAGTAAATTTCGCCGCATTGGTCAACAGATTATCTAACACCTGTCGTAATCGTTTGCCGTCTACTTTAATCACCGGCGGTAGCTGACCAACAGTTTGGAACACAAAACGATTTTGTCGCCGCATCGCCACTTGTTCTGCATCACGGGTGATGCCTTCTAGTAAGGCATGGAAATACAGTGGTAAGGGCTGCATCCGTTCGGTTGGGCTGCCTCTGGCGTAATCAATTAAATCATCAATTAAACTCAATAAATGACTGGCGCTACGCCGAATAATTCGCCCGCGTTCTGCGTCTTCACGTCCTCCAGCTAAAATCAAATCAGCATAACCCGTGATTGAGGTGAGTGGCGTACGCAAATCGTGACTGACCCGCGCTAAAAAATCGCTCTTGGCGCGATTGGCCTCTTCGGCAGTGTGTAGGGCTGTTTTTAAGGCTTGTGTTCGTTCAGTAACAGCTTGTTCTAATTGCGAGTGTTTTAACTGTTGCGCTTCAATTAACGCTGTTTGTGCTGCCAGATGTTGTTGATGAAGGGTTTTATTGCGACTATATAGACCCATCACCATTAACAACAATAAATCCATATTTAATGCCCACACTAAAGCCTCTTCACTAATAAAGAGGCCTGTGGTGCGTAAACCATAAAAATCCATTAAGCGTAAAACATGAACGAACCAGAATAAGGCAGAGCAAATTGTAAACAGGGTGAGATTTGGTACACCACGTTTCCATGCCGTGATGACCGAAATTGGCCATACAAGATTCATTACAACTGAAAAAGCATTCAGAATTTGTGCGGCTATCAAATAGTCTGCAAATGCACAGCCCACTGCACACAACAACATGATGATCATCATTGTTTTATAAGCCAAATCCCAAAAAGGAAACTCTTTAGGGATTCGCAATAATAAACGCCATGCTAATAATGCAGAAAAATTGGTAACCGCTCCTATTGTGCCGGGGACTCTAACAATCCAATCCGCTCCAGCTGAAAGGAAGTGAAGATACAAATAGCCTTGAAAGCTGATTTCGTACAAAATGACACTACAAATAAAAAAGCTCAAATATAAAAATAGGCGATCATGTAGTGTCATTGCATGAATGATTGCATACAAAGCAATCGTAATCATTGACCCTAAGAAAATACCTAGCAATAATTTATATTCTGCTTCTGTTTCACGAAATTTAAGTGGCTGCCAAAGCTTAGGTTGAATATGAATGGCTGATCTAGATTCTATTCTAATCAAAAAACGGATAGTGTGATTATCACTTTTTAGTGGAAAGATGGGATTCAGTGCCACAACTGGACGGGCAGAAAGAGGGTGATTATTCCCCGCTAATATCGTCGATTGAATCGAGTTTTTTTCATCGAGTAAATAAAATTGCACCTTTTCCAATCGAGGTGGCGCGACTTCTAGCCAGTAGTCATTGAGTGAACTTGGCAATTCACCATAAAGCCAAATTGCACTGCGGCTATAACCGATATTCAGTGTTTTATGGCTGGCAGGTTGAAAGGCGGCTAATTGGAGAACTACCTGTTCTGCACTGAGCTGATGACTTTTATCTTCCCATTGGAGAAGGTGATCGACCAGTTTGACCGGTGGTGATGAGTGTGTCGGGTTTGCGAGTAATGCCACTACCCACCCTATCACCAGTGCGATAACCAGCCCAAGAATCATCTGTGAGCCTCGGCCGACCGAGGCGGGGGCGCTGACCTGCATTTACGCTTTACTGGGCTCGCCGTTTTGGCGGAAATTGCGTGGTGAAACCCCAAAGCGTTCACGGAAAGCGGTCGAGAAATTGGCTGCGCTGCTATAACCGAGTTGGCTGGCGATCAGCTGAATCTCAAGTGAGGTATCTGATAACAAGCGGCGCGCCTCTTTCAGACGTTCTTCACGCAGAAAATCAAACACAGTGACACCTGCACATTGCCGGAAAGCTTCGTTTAACCGGCGGCTGTTGGTGCCTACCGCCTTAGCGAGATCGGCAAGTTCAAGAGGATGTTCCAATTGTTGGGTAATCAACCGCCGTGCGGCGCGGAACAACACCTGATCGAGCCCCTGTCCTTCTTCTTGTGGTGTGGCAGCATCGGCTTGTAGATCTTGGCTTTGTGTATGTTGCGTTAATCCAAGATGCACCGCGACACGTAATCGCACTTCTTCAAAGTCAAATGGTTTGGTGACATAGTCCACCGCCCCTTCGCTGAGGCCGGCTACCCGCTCTTGTGGTGATGCAGCGGCGGTGAGAAAAATCACTGGAATATGGCGTGTGCGTTCGTCGGCTTTAAGCAGGCGACACCCCACAATCCCATCGGAATTTGGCATCCGAATGTCCATCAAAATCAAATCCGGCATCACAATGAGGGATTTGTCATATGCGTCACGACCATTTTCCCCGACATATAAACGGTAACCACGTTGGCGTAAAAAGTCTGCCAGCAATAAACGATCCTCGGTGACGTCATCGACAACAAGGATGCGCGGGGCACAGAAAAAAGGAGACGTCGCGGACATCGTGGAACGGGAAGAGAGCGTGCTGTTCATATCTTGGAAAAGGGTAGGGTTCAAGCACCCACAGGATAGTCGCTCTTAGGTCGATCTGCACTCGATAAAAAAAATAATTCCTGTGATCAAAACTTTCTTTACGTAAGTCAAAAGTTGAGTATTGCCGGTTCACAACACAGACTGCATCATGTGCTAGCATAAACATCAACGAAAAGAATTATGAAAAATTCTGATGTCATTGTTGATTGTGGCGTTTCGTGCAATCCTGTGGCACGCTTTGGTAATACAAGGAGGAAATATGAGTTTCTTGCGAAAAACAGCTCGTTCGGTGGCGCTGCGTTTGTATATGAAGCGGCGTATCTCGGCGCTACAGCTGGTCAGAATGCTGCACTTGTTAGAGCGCAGCACCCATTCTTAATCTGGCTTAACCCCGCTTAGCTGGGTTGCCAACAAGGATAATCGGTGTAGCCTACGGCTCCCCCACCATAAAAAGTATTCGCATCGGGGGCGTTCAGTGGTGCTTGATGAGCGAAGCGGTTTACCAAATCAGGATTGGCAATATAAGGCCGTCCAAAACCGACGGCATCAGCTAATCCTTTCTGGATCATCTCATCTGCGCGTTGGGCGTCGTAGCCACCTGTCCAGACCAAGCTACCGCTAAATTCATGGCGTAGGCTATCGCGGAAAGTATCGCTGAGAGTTGGGCCACCTGCCCAATCGGGTTCTGCGATATGGAGATAAGCAATTTCTCGTTCTTGGAATGCCCGCGCCAGATAAACCGCCATCGCTTCAGCTTCTCGGTCTTGCATATCATTGAACGTGCCAAAGGGTGATAAACGCACGCCAACGCGCTCTGGCCCCCACACTGCCACCACTGCATCCAAGACTTCTAATGGAAAACGGGCGCGGTTTTCAATATTTCCGCCGTAGTCATCCGTGCGCTGGTTGCTGCCGGTGCATAAAAACTGGTCGAGCAGATAACCATTGGCCATGTGAATTTCCACCCCATCAAACCCAGCGCGTTTGGCACGCGCAGCGGCAGCGGCATAATCCTGTGCAATCGCTGGTAATTCACTGCTATCAAGGGCACGCGGCGACGCGGTGGGAACATTGGCAGGTGTGCCATCTGGTTGGACGACAAAGCATTGTGCATTTGCAGTGATCGCACTTGGTGCAACAGGCGCGGCACCGTTTTCTTGTAACAGAGGATGGCTAATACGTCCGACATGCCACAGCTGTAGCACAATTTTGCCGCCTGCAGCATGAACTGCCTGCACCACGCGCTGCCAGCCTGCTTCTTGTTGTTCGGTATAGATGCCGGGGGTCCACGCATAGCCTTGCCCCTGCTGAGAAATCTGTGTGGCCTCACTGACGATTAAACCGGCGCTTGCACGTTGGGCATAATATTCGGCATTCAATTCACTTGGAACATCGCCGGGTTGTGCCGCCCGTGAACGCGTTAATGGCGCCATCCAAACGCGATTGTTCAAATGCAAGGCCCCGCAACGCATGGGGGACAACAAATGTGGGTAAGCCATAACACACCTCTCCTTTTGAACAAAACAAAAACATCAACAGCCCGTGTTTTGATACTGTGTTGATGATAAGCCCAAGCCAAATGAGGGCAACACCAGCTTTTGCTATCTTTTGTTTACATGAAACAGGAAATTCCAATATGTCATCTTTTGATCCATCATGGCTCGTTCCGAATTGGCCCGCCCCTGCTCATGTTCAGGCA
This sequence comes from Aquaspirillum sp., assembly GCF_055136605.1. Lineage (NCBI taxonomy): Bacteria > Pseudomonadati > Pseudomonadota > Betaproteobacteria > Neisseriales > Aquaspirillaceae > Aquaspirillum > Aquaspirillum sp. Next base: position 10,506 of record NZ_JBSQVP010000009.1, read on the forward strand.
TGTTGTACCACTCGACTTGGGGGCGTCAGCCAAGCACCGTTTGCCAGTTTCAACCTCGGCGATCACGTTGGCGATGATCCGCTGGCGGTGGCCGAAAATCGCCGTTTACTCAGTCTTGCCTTACCCAATCCACCGCATTGGCTCACGCAAACCCATTCCACTCAGGTCAATATCATTACTACACCCACAGCAAATGCGGTGTTGCCTGCTGATGCCAGTGTGACGCAGATACCAGAGGCAGTGTGTGTGGTGATGACAGCAGATTGTTTGCCGTTGTTATTAACCGATCAACAGGGCACGGTGGTGGCAGCGGTGCATGCCGGTTGGCGGGGGTTATGTGATGGCATTATCGAACGCACAGTGGCAGCGATGGCTGTCCCTGCGACAACATTATTGGCGTGGTTAGGGCCGGCGATTGGGCCCAATGCGTTTGAGGTGGGGGCTGAGGTACGAGCAGCCTTTGTGGCTCAGGCAATAGAAGCAGAACAGGCGTTTATCCCACAACAAAACGGGAAATATCTGGCGGATATTTATCAGTTGGCACGACAACGTTTGCAGGCTGTCGGCGTGTCTAACATCAGTGGCGGCACCCATTGCACGGTGACTGACAGCGAGCGTTTTTTCTCTTATCGCCGTGATGGGCAAACAGGCCGGATGGCCAGTTGCATTTGGATTTCTGCAGGCACAACTGAGTTGAATCATGACCTTTCCACAGCAAGCTAAAGGCCCTTTTGCTGCCGTTTCCAGTGGGGTGATTGCGGGCATTTTGGCGGTCACGGTCGCGGCGGCGTATGCATCCTTGTTATATCGTGGTGTTGCTGCGGTGCATGTCGGCTTTGGTTTTAAGCTGATTTTATGCGCGTCGGCGTTGAGTGCAATATGGGTGACGTGTTACAGCCGCTTGCCCGGTTTAATTGCTGGGCCGGATGATTCTGCTGCAGTCGTATTGGCGGGATTGGCCGTCATTGTTGCGGGGCAGGTCGCAGCGGCACAGGGCAGCCCCGAGCGTGCCGCGCTCACGATTGCGGTATTGCTGGCACTGAGTAGCGCCGCCACCGCTTGTGTGTTCTATGCCGTTGGACATTTCCGACTCGGTAATATCATTCGTTATCTGCCCTCGCCGGTGATCAGTGGTTTTTTAGCCGGTGCAGGGGTGTTGCTTTTTATGAGCGGTCTGGGTTTGGCGGCGGTGGTGCCAGAATTGAGCCTAACGCATCTTAATGCTTGGCCATTACTATTCCAGCAAGGCGGCATGATCTGGCCCGCTCTCGCTGTTGCCTTGGCCCTGTGGTACGGCTTTCGCCACATTGAACATCCACTGTTTATGCCGTGTTTGTTGGCGGTGGCAGGTGGCGTGTTTTTTCTGTTGTTAGCTGTATGCGAGGTTTCCACTGCCACGGCGCGGCAATGGGGCTGGTTATTTGATTTACCGGCAGCAGGTGAGGGCTTGCCGTTGTCGGCGTGGTTAACTGGTTGGCAACAGGTGGATGTCGCGGCATTGTTGTCGGTGCTACCCGAGCTGTTATCTGTCTTGTTGGTGGTGCTGATTGCGATGTTGTTGCAAACCGGCAGCTTAGAAAATCTGTTGCAACAAGATATCGACGTCAATCAAGAGCTGAAACAAACCAGCGGTGCGAACTTTGTCGCTGCGTTGTCGGCAGGCCTGCCGGTGGTACCGTTTATTGGTGATACGTCTTTAAATTTACAGCTCGCAGGGCCAAACCGCATCGCAGGTTGGGTATTGGCAGCGGTGTGTGTGCTAGCAGCGATAGTGGGCTTAGAGCTGATTCAGTGGCTACCGACCTTTGTTTTAGCCGGTATTCTGTTGTTTTTTGGGCTGTCGCTACTGGAAAACAGTGTCTGGAAAGGCTGGCACACGCTGCGGCGCAGTGATTTTTTGCTGGTGTTATTGGTGGCGTTGACGATCAATATTGCTGGATTCAGCGTCGGTACTTTGCTCGGAGTGGTGCTGGCGGTGGTGATTTTTCTGCGTGATTACAGCCTCTTGCCGGTGGTACGGATTCAATTTAATGCTGCGAATGCCCCATCGCGTATTGATCGTGCTGCAGTTGAACGGGAACGGTTAACCCAACAACCGCAATGGTTGCTGGGCTTGGAGTTAGAAGGGTTTATCTTTTTTGGTTCTGCACATCGTGTTGATAAGCAGGTCATCACCGCTTTGCAGAGCGAGGCCAATATTTCCTACCTGATTTTGGATTTCAGACGGGTGCAAGGGATTGATGCGTCGGCGGCAGTGGTGTTTCGTAAAATCATTCGCCGTGTGCAACAACAGCAAGGCACGGTCTTTTTTGCGGGTCTATCGCCGGAAATACAACATACCTTAGCCAGTGCGCTTCCCGATTTTGAACACATTTACCTTGATTTAGACCACGCGCTCGAAGCTGCCGAAGACGGATATCTCCAGCAACATACCCCATTCATGTCCATCACTACATCGCAGCCGGTGGTTGCGCTTTCGGCGGCGCTGTTGCCTTACGGTGAACTGCGCGAAGTGGCGGCGGAGTCGGTGTTAATTGCCGAAGGGCAAGCGGCTTCGGGTTTGTATTTTATTGTGCGCGGCAGTGTATCGGTGCGCAGTCATGATCGGATGGGCAAACCGATTCGGCTACGACGGTTTACCGAAGGAACGGTGATTGGTGAGATGAGCCACTATTTGCAGCGTCCGACCAGTGCTGCAGTGGTGGCAGACAGTGCGCTAACGGTGTTGTGTTTGTCGCCACAGGCGATTGCTACCCTAGAACAAAACCAGCCTCAGTTGGCGATTCGTTTGCATCAGGCGGTGGCAACGGTGTTGGCACAGCGTTTGTTGGCAACCAATCAGAGTTTGCAAGCGGCGATTGCCTAAGGCCATGTGTTAGGAGGGCTTCGCTAGCGGCAATCTATGACAAAAAATGCCGCTATTTGGGGTGTTTTACGGGATTTTTTGCCGCTTTTATGCAAAAAAATACCTTAAATGGCTTGGCATATTGATTGCAATAGGCAGACTGTTTTTTTGTCTGAGATCAGGTCTATGAAAATTGAAAATCAGTCTGCGGTGAATTCAGCCGCAGCGTCACGCCGAACAGCTTCGGCACAAAGTGCAGCGACTTTTCAACAGGCGATGGCACAGGCGACAACACAGCGCGATACGCAATCGACGTCCTCATCGCAAAAAACTACATCAACTACACCAACCGCGCCAACAAAAAGCGCGCGTGATGAGTTGTTTGAGTTTTTAAAAAAATCGCCAGAGCAACGTTTGCGAGAAAAAATTTTGCGGGAAATGGGCCTCACTGAAGATCAGTTAGCGGCGCTACCGCCAGAGGAGAGAGAGAAAGTAGAAAAGGAAATTACTGAGCGAATTCGGCAGCAGTTGTTTGCAAATCAGGCTTGATTTGACTGGGATGGTCGCCAAAGTGCAACCATCCCATTTTTTGTGATGCTCAACATGGCTAAATCCCGCTGGCAACGGCTTTTAGCGGAAAATCCAGTTTGCTGTTCTTAACTGCGATAAATAAACGTAACCTATGTACTAGTAAGATAAGCTCTATTTATGTGCTCAATGTGTTGAGTTTGCTTGATCAAGCATTGTCTTACGTGGATGTTCTACGTTTTTCCATCCTCGTTGCTGCGAATAAAGTCAACGACTGATCGCCGACTTTACAATGGTGATACCGATGGTCCCCAAGATGGCGCCTGTTAGCTTATCAATATAAAAAGCCATTTTAGTAAAACGTGTTCTGATTTTGGGGGTCGATAATAACAATACAATCGCGGCATCCCACAAAAACACCACGCTGGTCATCCATACACCCAAAGAAATTTTAAAGCCAAGACTGACTTCATTTGTCAACACCACAGTAAATAAGCTCAGATAAAAAAGCAGATTTTTTGGGTTGAGAATGCCTGACATAAAACCAGTAGCCAGTTCAAAGGCAAAGGATTTGTTTTGTTGTGGCTCGTTTGACGCTTCGACTACTGCAATATTTTGATAACTCGACTTTCTGGCTTTGAGTGCTTGTATCGCCAAATAAATCAAAAACAGCCCACCAATTATTTTTAGTGCGATCATAATTGGTACTGAGCTGGCTAAAATAGAGCCGACACCAACTAAACACAGCACAATATAAACTGCATTAGCGATAGCAATACCCAGTGCTACACCGATTGCATTTTTCGTTTTGTTACTAATCGCACTTTTCACAATCAATAAAAAATCTGGCCCCGGACTTAATAAGGCCAGAAAGTGAGCGAGGGCAACGGTGATAAAAATACTGGTTAAACTCATGTCCATCTCACAACTCCAAAATTTTTCGTCGATGAATCCTAACACAGGCTGTCTGTTTTGCATTTGCTTCAGCCACCACCTGCACCCAACTCGAATCCACACCGGACTTTGCCCCGTTGTCGCGGTGGCTTTGTTAGAATCGGTCTTCTATCTCTGATTTCCGGAAAGTGCCCCATGTCTGGTAATACCTTTGGTTTATTGTTCACAGTCACCAGTTTTGGCGAATCGCATGGCCCTGCGATTGGTTGCGTTGTTGATGGTTGTCCTCCCGGCATGGCCTTGTCCGAAGCGGATATTCAACACGAACTCGACCGCCGCAAACCCGGCACCAGTCGCCACGTCACACAACGCCGTGAACCCGATACCGTAGAAATTTTATCCGGCGTGTACGAAGGAAAAACCACCGGCACCCCGATTGCCCTGCTGATTCGTAACACCGACCAACGCAGCAAAGACTATGGCAATATCGCTGATACCTTCCGCCCCGGACATGCTGATTACACCTACTGGCACAAATACGGCATTCGCGACCCACGCGGTGGTGGGCGGTCTTCGGCGCGGGAAACGGCGGTGCGAGTGGCGGCGGGGGCGATTGCGAAGAAATGGTTAGCTGAGCAATACGGTATCGTGATTCGTGGTCATATCACGCAAATCGGCGACATTGAGATTCCTTTTGTCTCGTGGGACGAGGTGAATAATCCTTTCTTTGCCGCTGACCAAAGCAAAGTCCCTGAGCTGGAAGCGTATATGGATAGCATCCGTAAATCGCAAGATTCTATTGGTGCGCGTTTACGGGTGGTGGCGGAAGGGGTGCCGGTGGGATGGGGTGAGCCAGTATTTGATCGTTTAGATGCTGATATTGCCTACGCCATGATGAGCATTAACGCTGTCAAAGGGGTGGAAATTGGCGCGGGGTTTGCCTCGGTGACCCAACGCGGTAGCGAACATGGCGACGAATTGACCCCCGATGGTTTTTTAAGTAACCACGCCGGCGGTATTTTGGGTGGCCTTTCCACTGGGCAGGCGATTGAAGTGTCGATGGCGATTAAACCTACTTCGAGTATTGCCCAACCTCGGCGCTCGATTGATAAACAAGGCAATCCGATTTTGATGGAAACACACGGCCGCCACGATCCTTGTGTTGGTTTGCGTGCAACACCGATTGCCGAGGCAATGCTGGCTTTGGTGTTAATCGATCATGCCTTGCGCCATCGTGCCCAATGTGGCGATGTGCAGGTTTCCACCCCACGCATTGCAGGATAACACCGCATGTCCTTGGGTCGGTATATCGCCAAACGGCTGCTGTTGATGATCCCCACGTTGTTGGGGATTTTATTGCTCAGCTTTGCCATTATCCAATTTGTCCCGGGTGGGCCAGTCGAACAACTGGCGCAAGAACTCAAAGGCGCCGCAGCAGGTGAAGCCAACAGTGGCGGCAGCGGCCTATATTCGGCGCGGGGGGGCTTGGATGAAGAAAAACTGGCGGCGTTGAAAGCCTTATACGGCTTTGACCAACCCGCCCCACAGCGTTTTTTGGATATGGTGTGGCGGTATCTGCAATTCGACCTTGGCGACAGCTTTTATCATCATCAATCGGTTTGGGAATTGATCGTTTCAAAATTGCCGGTGTCGATGAGTTTGGGGTTATGGTCGTTTTTTCTGACTTATCTTATTTCCATTCCTCTCGGCATCCGCAAAGCGGTACGCGATGGCTCGGCGTTTGATGTGGTCAGCAGCACGGTGATTTTGATTGGCTATGCCATCCCCGGGTTTGTGTTGGGTTTGGCATTATTGGTGTTGTTTGGTGGCGGCAGTTTTTGGCAGATTTTTCCGTTGCGTGGCTTGGTGTCCGACCATTGGGAGGAATTGAGCTGGGGCGGTAAAATTGTGGATTACCTATGGCACATGGTGTTACCGATTACGGCTTCAGTGGTGGGCAATTTGGCGGTGATGACCTTGTTGACCAAACACACTTTTCAGGAACAAATCCGCCGGCAATATGTGTTGACTGCCCGTGCCAAAGGCCTGACTGAAGATGCCATTCTTTATCGCCATGTCTTTCGCAATGCCATGATTCCATTGGTAACCGGCTTTCCAGCGGCCTTTTTAGGGGCATTTTTTACCGGCAGCTTATTGATTGAAACCCTGTTTTCACTCGATGGTTTAGGGCTGTTGTCTTATACCTCAGTGATTCGGCGTGATTATCCGGTGGTGCTGGGGTCGCTGTACTTATTTACCTTGATTGGTCTGGTGGCGCGGTTGTTATCTGATCTCTGTTATGTCTGGGTCGATCCGCGTGTGCAATTTGAACAGGTGGGGCATGGCCGATGAATGAATTGCCGCTTTCTGTTTCCCCTTCTCGCCGTGCTTGGCTGCGTTTTCGGCAACATAAACGTGGCTATTACAGCCTGTGGTTATTCATGCTGTTGTTTGTGGTCAGTCTAGGGGCTGAATGGCTGTCGAATGACCGGCCATTAGTGGTGTATTACCAACAACAATGGTATTTCCCACTGTGGCAAGACTATCCAGAAACCACCTTTGGCAGTGAATTTGCCACGCCCACCGACTATCACGATCCTTTTGTGCAACAACAGCTGCAGCAAGCTGATAATTGGGCGCTGTGGCCGCCGAATCGCTACCGTTTTGATTCGCTTGATTATTATGCTGAATACGCTAACCCTGCCGCGCCCGATGCCCGTCATTGGCTAGGGACGGATGATCGGGGGCGCGATATTGCAGCGCGCTTGTTATACGGTTTTCGGCTCAGTGTGGTGTTTGCCTTGGCATTAACTGTGGTTGGAACACTGTTAGGCATTGTGGCAGGCGCAATACAGGGTTATTTTGCTGGGCGTTTGGATTTATGGTTACAACGTCTGATTGAGATTTGGGGCTCGTTGCCAGAACTGTATTTACTGATTTTATTTGCTTCGCTGTTTACCCCTAGCCTGTGGTTGTTGTTTGTGTTGTTGTCCTTGTTTGGTTGGATGGGCTTGGCTGACTATGTGCGGGCAGAGTTTTTGAAAAACCGCCAGATGGAATATGTCCTTGCTGCCCGCGCCTTGGGTTTATCTCATCATCAAATTATCTGGCGCCATGTCTTACCCAATTCCTTAACGCCAGTGATTACCTTTTTGCCATTTCGGATTTCTGGTGCCATTTTGGCTTTAACATCATTGGATTTTTTGGGTTTGGGTGTGCCGCCTTCAACGCCGAGTTTGGGTGAATTACTGGCACAAGGCAAAGAAAACCTAGATGCGTGGTGGATTGCCTTACCCACTTTTGCGGTGTTGACGGTGACCTTGCTACTGCTGATTTTTATTGGCGAAGGACTGCGCGATGCGCTGGATACCCGAAAGGCGGCAGGATGAGTTTTGCTGAATTGCCGCTGCTGCGGATTGACAACCTATCGGTATTTTTTGGCCAACAGCAGGTGGTTAAAGCGGTCAATCTTTGTGTGTATGCGGGTGAAAAACTGGCCTTGGTTGGTGAGTCGGGATCTGGCAAAACCCAAACCGCACAAGCGATTCTCAAGCTACAACCGGATGCCCGTTACGAAGGCGAGATTTTTTTAAAAGATGAACCTTTGTTGCGCTACAACGAAGCGCAATTGCGGACAATTCGTGGCCGACGAGTGGCGATGGTGTTTCAAGAGCCGATGACGGCGCTCAATCCATTACATACCGTCGGCGAGCAAGTGTATGAAGTCTTGCGGATTCATCTCGGCTTATCCCCTCGCCAAGGATGGGCACAGGCGATTGAGCTATTAGAACGGGTGAAATTACCCGATCCCACCACCTTGGCACAACGCTACCCTCATCAGCTATCTGGTGGTCAACGGCAGCGGGTGATGATTGCCATGGCCTTGGCGGGTGAGCCGGAGTTGTTGATTGCGGATGAACCAACGACCGCGCTGGATGTCAGTATGCGCGGTGAAATCATGGCCTTGTTAAGTGAGTTGCAAGCCGAACGTGGGATGGCGGTATTGTTGATTACCCACGATCTATCACTGGTACAGCGTTTTGCAGATCGAGTTGCAGTGATGCAGCAGGGCGAGTTAATCGAAAGTGCCGCTTGTGAACATCTATTTCACTTTCCACATCATCCTTACACCAAAAATTTGTTGAATTGCACGCCGCAGCCGCTGGACGATGTGCCGCAGGCGAATGCCCCGATTTTATTGACGGCGAAACAGCTCACTGTCACCGTATCACGGCGGCAGCGTTGGTGGCGGCGGGAGACAGTGCCGATTTTGCAGGGTGTGGATTTTCAGTTACCACAAGGGGAAACCCTCGCCCTAATTGGTGAGTCGGGATCTGGCAAAACGACGTTGGGGTTGGCGGTATTGCAGCTGTTAGCCGCACAAGGCGAGGTGGTGATGCAGGGGCAAACGGTATCTGCGCTGTCAAAGCAGGCGCTACGGCAATGGCGGCGACATGCTCAAATTGTGTTTCAAGACCCCTACTCCAGCTTATCTCCACGCATGACGATGAGCGAGATTCTGCAAGAGGGTTTGCAACTGCACGAACCACAGTTGGATGAATCCCAACGCTTGGCGCGGATTGTGGCGATTTTGCAAGAAGTTGGCCTGACAGCAGACATGCTATCGCGTTATCCGCATGAGTTTTCCGGTGGTCAGCGACAGCGGTTGGCGATTGCGCGTGCCTTGGTGTTACAACCGCAACTGTTGTTGTTAGACGAACCGACTTCAGCCTTGGATATGTCGATTCAGGCACAAGTGTTGGCCTTGCTGCGACAGCTACAACAAAAATACCAGCTGGCCTACTTATTTATCAGCCACGATTTGCCGGTGGTGCGGGCAGTGGCACATCATGTGTTGGTGTTAAAACAGGGCCACATTGTCGAATATGGCCCTGCCCAACAGGTATTTCACACGCCGCAACATCCCTATACCCAAAGTTTATTGCGGGCGGCTGGTTTGTGAGCTCTCGCTGATAAAGTGCTGTAGGGACACAGCCAACGCTGCCCGCGCTTGGTTGAGACGGACACGCAGAGCTTGATCGTGGGCACAGGATTCTTTATGCAAAGTTGGCATCATAAACACATCATATAAAGCATCGAGCTGGATATGATCGGGTTGCCGCAACAAAACCCAGCCCTCGTTTTGTGTGCGTGTGATCAATTTAGCATGTTCTAAACAGTCGAGAATATGACCGATTTCGTCATAACCGGTGTGGAGGTGGGCGCGGAAATCCGCTTGCTTCAATTCATGGCCATGTTGTTGTGCATGGGCTAAACAGACCAGCGCATTGAGCGCATCTTGAAAGCGTTGTTGGTGTCCACCCGGACGTTGCCATGCGCGATGTTGCCAATAACCCAAACCAGCGGTCAATTCTGCGCCAAACAATACCAAGAGCCACATCAGCTGTAGCCACAATAACAAAATTGGGAAGCTGGCAAATGCGCCGTAAATCAGTTGGTAAGAACGTGCCATCTCGACATACAGGGCAAAACCAAGTTTGGCGAAGGTGAGTAAGATGGCGGTGGTGATTGCCCCAATCAGCGCATGTGGCCACGGCACAAAGCGATTGGGAATGAGGCCATACACAATCAGCAACACCACTGCAGATAACGAGGCCGACCCCGCTAAACTCAACCATTCATCAATCCAACGCCATTTGCCGGTAAACGGTGAACTGAGGCCATTGGTCAGCGATAAACCCAACCCCAACAGCAAGGGCCCAAGGGTTAACACAGTCCAATACAACAACATTTGTCGTGCCAATGGCCGCGATTTTTTCACACGCCAGATCGCATTAAAGGTGCGTTCAATGGTCAACATTAAACTAATGGCGGTGAGTGCCAGCATGGCCAAACCGGCAGCGGTTAATTTGCCGGCATTGTCGCTAAATTGCCGCATATAGACGGTAATAATGCGGGTGGCCGAGTCGGGTACCAGATTTTCCAATAAAAATTGCTTAAAGCTATCGCTATAGGCCGAGAACACCGGAAAAGCGGAGGCGACAATCAGCGTCAGCGTAATCAGTGGCACAAATGACAACAGCGTGGTAAAGGTCAGGCTAGCGGCCACTTCGATGCAGCGGTCGGCCAATAACCGCCGGCCAATAAAGCGTAAAAACCCGACGATCTCCAGCCATCGCAACCACAAGGCGAGGGGATAAGGTAGAAAAGAGTGGTTTGTCGTTATCATTAAGTTTTCTTGGTAAGAAGGAATGTTTGATGGCTGATATTTTAGTGTTGTATTACAGCCGCCACGGGGCGGTGCGTGAGCTGGCGCGGGCGATTGCTCGCGGTATCGACAGCGTGCCGGGGGCACAAGCGCGTTTGCGTACCGTCCCTGCGGTGTCCACCGTGTGTGAAGCCACCGCGCCAGCAGTGCCAGATGAGGGCGCGCCCTATGTCGAAGCCAGTGATTTGCAAGAGTGTATCGGTTTAGCCTTAGGTAGCCCAACTCGCTTTGGCAATATGGCGGCACCGATGAAATATTTTTTAGATTCCACCAGTGGCGATTGGATGCAAGGCAGTTTGATTGGTAAACCGGCCTGCGTCTTTACCAGTAGCAGCAGCCAACACGGTGGCCAAGAATCGACCCTATTAAGCATGATGTTGCCGTTGTTACATCACGGCATGGTGTTATGTGGTGTGCCGTATTCTGAACCCGATTTATCCACCACCCAAACCGGCGGTACGCCTTATGGGGTAAGCCATGTCGCGGGGCAAGAAAACAAACCCACCCTAAGCGAAGAAGAACGCCGCTTGGCGATGGCACAGGGCAAACGCTTGGCGTTGTTGGCGTTACAGCTTGTAAAGCCCTAGGGTAACGTGCAGGTGGCTTGACAGCCGATAGTGAAATTCTGCATCCTGTGTTGAATTCAAACCATCGTTTGAATGGAAAATAACAAACGAGTGAGGAACACATCATGCGTCACGCAATGAAAGCTATGGTTTTTGCTACAACGCTGTTATCGGCAGCCGTCTGGGCAGAGGCTTCGCCAGTTGGTACATGGAAAACCATTGATGATAAAACCGGTCAGGCAAAATCATTGGTGCAAATTGCCGAACAAGGCGGAGAATTTAGCGGCAAAGTGGTGAAGTTATTTCAAAACCCCGAAGCCACCTGCGACAAATGTGAGGGCGACCGCGCCAACAAACCCATTCAGGGCATGACTATCCTGTGGGGCGTGAAAAAATCGGGTGATAGCTACGAAGGGGGAAAAATTTTCGACCCGAAAGAAGGCAAAACTTATAGCGTGAAGTTTAAGCCGATTGAAGGCGGGAAAAAATTAGAAGTACGTGGTTTTCTCGGCGTGGCGTTGTTAGGCCGTACTCAAGTATGGGAACGGGCCGAATAAGCCGCATTCCCCTGCCGCCTTCTGAACGCCAGAAGGCGGGTTTATTACAGAATCTCTTTTTTAACGCTCAATACGTCGCCATTTTTGGCATCGACCTTAATATCCCACTGGTTGCCTTGGGCATCTAAAATCTCAAACTCATATTGCAGTCCATCGCGCAAAGGCCGTTTTTCCAAATCTGCCTCAGTAATCGCGCCCGGTTTGGCTTTCAGTGCTGCTTGCTTGGCTTTGTCTGGACTGACAATGCCGAGGGCCCGATAGTCAAGCGTGGTTAAATCGACATCGGCATGAGCGAACTGGCTGGCAAAGCCAAGACTGGATATTGCTGCTAATAACACCATATGCTTTCGCATGATTCCCTCCAAAAATAAAAACATCATCTAATGTCTCTAGGATACCGATTAACCCTTAATTGAAAATGAAGGATGTCATGAAATCGCACACATTTTCTGACGAAAAATTATGGGAGAAAGTGAAGCGTTTTGCAGCGGCGGCGGGTAAGGAAGCGATTGAAAAAGTGCTGTGGCTGTATTTTGCTTTGCAAAAACCTGATACTCCAAAATGGGCCAAGACGGTCATTGTTGGCGCATTGAGCTATTTTATTTTGCCGTTCGACAGTGTGCCCGATCTGTTGCCGGCGGTGGGGTATACCGATGATATTGGGGTGTTGGTGGCGGCATTGGCGACAGTGAGTGCTTACATTACCGATGACATCAAACAACACACCACCCAAAAATTGCGTACGTGGTTTCCCAGTTGGTACTAGCGCGTGTTTGTAATGGTCTGATACCAGTAGACCCTTCGATAGCGCATGATAGATCTTAACGAGGGAGAAAAGTGAATTCAAAACGTAGTCAATATGATGCGAGCTTCGAGCTCGAAGTAGCGAGGATGGTGGTTGACCAAGACCTGAGCGCCCATAGATTCAACTGGCTATCAATGACTGCTTCGTGTTGCAAAGGGGACATCATTCCAAATCCACATAAAGCGCAATTCGCTACTGCCATTGGCGGCGCCCACTACGCCGCAGTAGCTGGCAGTGCAAATGAAATTTTTCCATCCTCCCGAATTTGAATCACCTGAACTGCAAGCTGTTGACCAAGCGAATACTGTTTCGGAATATCAGTATCGGGCGGCAGCTGGCTGACATGAAGCAACCCACTATAAGCGCCGACTCGCAGAAATACGCCGTAATCTTTAAGGCCTGTTACGCAAGCATCGTAGACTCCCCCAGCAGCAGGTGCATGGCGCAACGCTGGCCCATTTTCTGCGCCGACGATGACGCGATCCTTTTCTGGTACCAGTTCCTGTACAAAAAAGGTACGCTCAAGCCCCTTTTTTCGCCGGATGCCATCGCGATCATTCGGCCAGATTGCTACTAGGCCGATGTCCAGTTCGACAATACAATTTTTGTCGCGGACGGCTTTTACTCTGCCATTAACCGGCAATCCTTCATCCCGACTACGCCGCGCCTCAGCCCATGCCGGCAATTCCCTGCGCGCATGCAAGGTTTGTAACCAGCCGCCAACTTCGGCAGGAAGTACGATATCGGCCGGTAAAGCGTTTACCAGCTTGGCTGTTTTGGACCAATGCGCATTGTTTGCGCAGGCTTTGATACGCGCCACCAGATCCCGCGCAAACTCAGTCGAAGCGGCATGCAGAGGCGCAGCAATAATGAATTTGGCTGCCAGCAAGGGCCATTCTGGCTTGGCGCCGGTGCGCTTCAGCCATGCGGCGGCCTGTTCGATGAAATTAAGCGCCTGAAATTGCTGATCCAGTAGTGCTTCGCAAACAAATCCCCACTCTTCGCTACTCTCGCGCCCGGCCAACCAGCCCGCCCCGAGCTGCAAAAGATCGCCGAGCGTTAAGTCTTCCGGCAGGGCTTCGCGCTGCGCCAGCAAATCTTGCCAGATATGCGCCCAGTCGGCCCGGTCTTCACGCCCGGCCAACCAGCCCGCCCCGAGCTGCAAAAGATCGCCGAGCGTCAGCCCTTCCGGCAGGGCTTCGTGCTGCGCCAGCAAGGCTCGCCAGACATAGTTCCACTCGGCCCGGTCTTCGCGACCGGCCAGCCAGCCCGCCCCGAGCTGCAAAAGATCGCCCAGCGCCAGCCCTTCCGGCAGTCCTTCGTGCTGCGCCAGCAAGTCTTGCCAGATATGCGCCCACTCGGCCCGGTTTTCGCGTCCGGCCAGCCATTGCGCGCCAAGGCGCAAGAGATCGCCGAGCGTCAGCCCTTCCGGCAGGGCATCGCGCTGCGCCAGCAAGGCTTGCCAGATATGCGCCCACTCGGCCCGGTCTTCGCGTCCGTCCAGCCATTGCGCGCCAAGGCGCAAGAGATCGCCCAGCGCCAGCCCTGCCGGCAGGCCTTCGTACTGCGCCAGCAAGGCTCGCCAGACGTGGCTCCACTCGGGCCGGTCTTCGCGTCCGTCCAGCCATTGCGCGCCAAGGCGCAAGAGATCGCCCAGCGCCAGCCCTTCCGGCAGGCCTTCGTGCTGCGCCAGCAAGGCTTGCCAGACGTGACTCCACTCGGCCCGGTTTTCGCGTCCGGCCAGCCATTGCGCGCCAAGGCGCAAGAGATCACCTAGCGCCAGCCCTTCCGGCAGTCCTGCGTGCTGCACCAGCAAGGCTCGCCAGACATGCGCCCACTCGGCCCGGTCTTCGCGTCCGTCCAGCCATTGCGCGCCAAGGCGCAAGAGATCGCCCAGCGCCAGCCCTTCCGGCAGTCCTTCGTGCTGCGCCAGCAAGGCTTGCCAGACATGGCTCCACTCGGCCCGGTCTTCGCGTCCGTCCAGCCAGGCTTGGGCCAAAGTCGCCAACTCGCCTGCCTGAGGGCAAGGAGGCGTCGCCAAGGCGTAAAGATCTTCAAAGACATAAGCCCAGTCGGGGCCATCGCTTTCCGCATGCAAACGGCGCAAGCCGAGAATCAGGACCGGGTCGTTTTTCCAGTCGGGAGCTTTGTCACCAGGCAGCAGTTTTTTCCAGACGATGTGCCAATCGGGGCGGCGCAAATGTCTCTGCAGCCAATCCAGCCCTGTGTCTCGCCACTCAGCGTGGCGGCGGGAATCATCTTGCAGGCAGCGTTCCCAAACAAAAGACCAAGTGGGGTGGGATATCTTTTTTGGATCAGCAAGATGCTCAGCAGCCCAGGCAAACAGCTCGCCATGCTTTGGGTAGCACTCGGCCAGGCGTCGCCAGCAACCTGGCCAGACCTTATTAGCTGAATCCAAGTAAGCCAGTGCATTGCCCAGCAGGTCATTTCCCAGCACGTTGACAATGCAGGGCATGGTCGTAGACCAGCAAGCCCAACTGGTGGCGGCATCCGCCAATCCATCGGCATCAAGCGCCAGTTGCGTATGCTCTCTGGCCCATATTTTTGCGCACTCCCGCGCAAGACGAGGACGATCCACGATACGCAGTCGTTCGCTCGCCAGCCCTTCGTCGAATGCAGAAAACACCCTCAACAACTGTGACACCAAGCCCGTATCGTGCTCGGCTAGCGCGCGCCGGAACACTGCCACCAGATCATTGGTGAACGCTTCGGGATTGGCAGGTTTGCGCAAGGCGCGGTAGAGGGCATCCGCCAGATGGGGATGAGTGAGGCGAACGATTTGCCCTTCCGCGCCGGCCTCCAGCAGGCTGAAATCCCCTTCGCCGTTAAGCGTGGCCAGCTTTTCGCGGTCTTTATCTGTCAGCCAGTCATAGGGGGCACGCAGATAGAGCCGGTTCAGCGCCAAAGGCAGACGTAGCGCTTCATCCAGGCCATCGATGAGGCGAACCCGGTTGCCAAAACGCTGTGCAAAAGCTTCCAGATTGCCGTGTGCCAGTTCGACCGCCAGCGAAACGAACAGGCCATTGTCTTCTTGCGATGCCTGGGAGAAAGCCGGGCCGCGTTGTGAACCTTTCCCCGTTCGCTGGTGATACCAAGCTTCGATTTCCTCGGCTTCATCGGCGGCAATGGTTTCGATGGTTTCCCGATGCAGATCAAAACCACGATAAGTGGCGTCTTCCCGGAAAGATTCGGCGAACTCGGCGGGTCCGCAAGTCAAAATCATCGGCCACACCTGATGGCCGCGCTCGTCGATGAATTCCCCCAACCGACCAAGGTCAATCTGGTTACGGGCATCGCGGTCGTAAAGATCATCAATGGCGATGAAATCTGGCCACCATTCGGTCGGCGCATCGGCGATCGCCCTGAGCGCAGGCTCCAGCAAACCAGCTTGCCCCTTCAGCCAGAGCACGCGCCAGCCATCACTCACCAGCCGCTCAACCGCTTGAAGCAAGAGTACGCTCTTGCCGACGCCGGAACGACCGCTTAACCAGAAAACTCGCGCCTCGCTTCGGAGGTCGCGCTGGCTGAGATCCTTGCGTTCAATCAGCTTGGGATACAGGGCACCCAGCCGATGGGGGCGGGGCATGTATTGCTGGTCACGCAGCCGCGCCAGCGTGACCTCACGCCCGATTTCCAGCGAGGCGCTGGGATGGGCTGCAAGCTGAAAGTCCGCAGGCGTCAGAAGCTGGCCGGGTAGATCAGGCGTCTGCCGAGCTTGGGCGAAGCGCTCGCAGATATCGTCACGAATGCGTTGTGCGTCTGCCGCTGTCGGCGCACGACTCAAGGCGCGCTCCAGCGCAAAGCGCAGGAAACCGTAGGGGTCTTTCAGCTGCTTCCAGGCAGCGACAATCGCGCGCCACCACGGGTCAGGCTCAATGCGAGGCGACAGAAGCCGCCCTTGCTGGATAAGCGCTTGAATCGTCAGAGAAGTCGGGTGCGCATCCGGTATATCGCTCCACTGCAACACAGCATCGCCTTTTGAGGCGACTAGCTTGAACTTCACTTCTGCACGCGAGCTTGGATAGTGATTTGCAAGGAACCTGTCGATTGCCACGACTTCGGCAGCGGCGTCTTTGAGCGTTTCACGCGTCAAAGTACGCTTGACCTGGATGCACACCAAAGAACCATCCTCGGTCTTGGCCAGATCTGAAAGCGCCTCCAGAAATACTCCGCCGGCCTCACCAAGGTCACATCCCTGTCCGGCAAGGGATTCGACCAACTCCGCTAAATAGAGACGCAATTGGTAGTCGAAGCCAGCGAGGGCATATATCCCCCCCAACGCTCGCCGATTTTCTTGCCCCTCATACTTCGAGAGGATTGATGTCATGTTATCCATGCAGAGAATGGTCGCAGAAATGCCAAAGAAATGCCACTGCCTGATAGCACTCCTAAGAGGATCATTGTAATGGTCAAATTTTTTGAGACACCAAGATCGGTGTTTTTGTTGTCCTGTTCCGCTCGTAAACTATTGGCTGTAGATTACCTCGAGCGGGGTGCGAGGTGATAGAGGGGGGAAGGGGATGTGGTGCGAGGCCATTGACCCGGCCTCGCCTGGGTATCCTGCTTTGGATGGCCGACATCATGCCGTTGTCTGTTTACAGCGAGATGAAGCCGAGTTAACAGCCGGTTGAAACTTGAGTTACGGCCGTGGGAGGGTGACGCCGCGTTGTCCCTGATATTTACCGCCACGGTCGCGATAAGACACCTCGCAGATATCATCTTCATCCGCTTCGAGAAATAACACCTGAGCCACGCCTTCATGCGCATAGATTTTGGCTGGCAGTGGTGTGGTATTCGAAAACTCTAGCGTGACATAGCCTTCCCACTCGGGTTCAAAGGGGGTGACATTGACGATGATGCCGCAACGGGCATAGGTCGATTTCCCCAAGCATACGGTCAACACATTACGCGGAATACGGAAATATTCCACCGTGCGTGCCAAGGCAAATGAGTTAGGCGGAATCAGACAAAAGCCTTTGCCAGACACTTCAACGAAAGACTGGGGATCGAAGTTTTTCGGGTCAACAATGGTGCTATTGATATTGGTAAACACCTTAAATTCATCAGCACAGCGAATATCATAGCCATAACTTGATGTACCAAAAGAAATGACTTTTTCGCCGTTGATTTCTTTCACTTGCTGGGGTTCAAAGGGTTCGATCATGCCGTGTTGTTCGGCCATTTTGCGAATCCAACGGTCGGATTTAATGCTCATTGCGGTTGTTCCATAAAAAATGCCCTCGGTGCGTTTTGTCACACCGAGGGACAAGGGGTCAGGGTAAGAAATTACGCGGTTTGAACCGGAATTTTACCGATTTTGACACGCCATTCTGCTGGGCCGGTATTGTGAACTGACGTACCACAGGAATCGACAGCAACAGTTACGGGCATGTCTTCCACTTCAAATTCATAAATCGCTTCCATGCCCAAATCACCAAAGGCCACCACTTTCGACGCTTTGATGGCTTTCGAGACCAAATAGGCTGAACCACCCACGGCCATGAGATAAACCGCTTTGTTGTCTTTGATGGCTTCGATTGCAGCAGGGCCGCGTTCGGCTTTACCCACCATACCCAACAAACCGGTTTGTTCTAACATTTGGCGGGTGAATTTATCCATACGGGTGGCGGTGGTGGGGCCGGCTGGGCCAACCACTTCGTCACGCACAGGATCGACTGGGCCAACGTAGTAGATAAAGCGATTGGTAAAATCGACCGGCAAGGTCTCGCCTTTATTGAGCATATCGACCATGCGCTTGTGCGCTGCATCGCGACCTGTCAACAATTTGCCGTTCAACAACAACACATCACCGGGTTTCCAGCTGGCAACTTCTTCTGGTGTGATGGTGTCGAGATTGACACGCTTGCCGCTGCTGCTGTCGTAGGTGATTTCTGGCCAATCTTCCAGTTTCGGGGTTTCCAACACCGCAGGGCCAGAACCATCAAGATGGAAATGGATGTGGCGGGTGGCGGCACAGTTTGGAATCATGGCAACGGGTAACGATGCGGCATGTGTTGGGTAGTCTAGGATTTTCACATCCAACACGGTGGTTAAACCGCCAAGACCTTGTGCACCAATCCCAAGCGCGTTGACCTTTTCGTACAACTCAAGACGCAATTCTTCGATACGGCTTAAGCTAGCACCGCTGGCGGCTTTGTCTTTCAGTTCATGGATATTGACGTGATCCATCAGCGATTCTTTGGCAAGCAACATCGCTTTTTCTGGGGTGCCGCCAATCCCAATCCCCAAAATGCCGGGTGGACACCAGCCAGCGCCCATTGTTGGGACGGTTTTTAATACCCAATCGACAATGCTGTCGGACGGGTTCAGCGCATAGAATTTCGATTTGTTTTCCGAACCACCGCCTTTTGCCGCACAGATGACTTCGACACCATCGCCATCAACAATTTCGTAATGCACGACGGCTGGGGTGTTGTCTTTGCTGTTTTGGCGTTTGCCAGCAGGGTCGAGTAAGACCGAGGCGCGCAAGGTGTTATCTGGATGCAGATAGGCGCGGCGCACGCCTTCGTTGATCATCTCTTGTACGCTTAAAGTCGCATCCCATTGCACCTTCATGCCCACTTTCAAGAACACCACGGCAATACCGGTGTCTTGACAGATTGGGCGGCGACCTTCGGCACACATGCGGCTGTTGATCAGAATTTGCGCCATGGCGTCTTTAGCCGCAGGGCTTTCTTCACGCAAATAGGCCTGATACAGCGCATCAATATAATCTTTGGGGTGATAACAACTGATGTATTGGAAGGCATCCGCAATGCTTTGGATGAAGTCTTCTTGACGAATCACGGTCATGGCGCAGCGTTCTCCATTGTTATTAAGCCAGTGAGGGCGGGGTGTGGCAGTCCCTTCTCGCCTCGAGAAGGCAACGACAACCGAAGAATTTTAACAGAATCGCCCTCATAAGCCCTAACCGAGCGGCCACCAACGGTGGAAATGGTGTACCGGCCCAATGCCATGACCAATCGCGAGGCAATCAGCTTGTGCCAAGGCACCGTTCAGATAAGACTTTGCCGCTGCAACGGTATTTACCCAATTATCCTGTTGTGGCCGCAAGGCGGCTAAGGCAGCAGACAAGGTGCAGCCGGTGCCGTGAGTGTGGTGGGTGGGCAAGCGCATCCCTGTAAAACAGTGCACGCCTTCGGGCTGAATTAAATAGTCTGGACTTTCTTGCCCACTTAAATGCCCGCCTTTCATTAACACCGCCTTCGCGCCTAAATCTAACAGCGCTTTTCCCTGTGCCATCATGTCATCAACGGTGGTTGCTGGCGCGGTATCGAGCAATGCGGCTGCTTCGGGTAGGTTGGGGGTCAGTAAATCGGCGAGGGGCAACAAGGTATCGCGCAAGGCAGAGACTGCTTCTGGTGCAAGTAAGTCGTGGCCGCTTTTCGAAATCATCACTGTGTCGAGTACCACATACGGCGGTTGCCAACGCTGTAGCGCAGCGGCACACGCATGAATGATCTCGGCGTTAGCCAGCATCCCGAGTTTGACCGCGTGGATGTTTAAGTCGCTGAAGACTGCATTGCATTGTGCGGTAATAAAGCTGGCCGGTGGGGTGTGAATGGCGCTGACGCCTTGGGTGTTTTGTGCGGTGAGCGCGGTAATCACGCTCGCCCCATAGACGCCTAAGGCTGAGAAGGTTTTTAAATCCGCCTGAATCCCCGCGCCGCCACTCGAATCGGAACCGGCAATGGTTAATACCTGATAGACCATAGTATGCCTCTTATTAGAACAAACGGATTTCAGGGAAAAAGGCGCGATTGAGTTGATGGCAGGCGTGAACGGGATCGGCTGCGCGGCATAGCGCCGATACCACCGCCAGCCCTGCTACGCCACTGTCTCGCAGTTGTTCGGCGTTTTCAACCGTAATTCCACCAATCGCCACCACTGGCCGTCGTGTCAGACCGAGGCACTGTTTTAAACCTTCCACGCCTAGCGGTGGGGCGGCGTCGCTTTTGGTGCTGGTGGCAAACACCGGCCCAACGCCGAGGTAGTCGGCAAGGAGCACATCATCGGCTTGGAAATGGGCGGGTTGGTTGGCGGATAGGCCTAAAATCGCTTTTTCACCCATCCACCGGCGCGCAACGGCCAGCGGTAGGTCGTGTTGTCCAACATGCAAACCATCGGCTTCGCAACCGAGGGCAATGTCAAGATGGTCGTTGATAATAAAGGGGATGTTGGCTTCTCGTGTGAGGGTTCGCATTTCTTGTGCGAGGGCCAAGAGTTCGCGTTTTTTCCAAGTTGGGGCGCGAAGTTGAACGACGCTGATGCCGTGTGGCAGGAGTTTGTGCAGTAAATTCACCGTCGCCCGCGCACCACCACATTGGTCGGGATCGACAACCCAATACAAGCTGAGGTCAACTGCATTCACAATCGTTACCTTTGTTTTGCTAAAGGGAAGGATTGTGCCATAGCTGGTTAGGTTGGGCGTGGTTGGGGGACATGCAAGGCTTCGTCAAGCTGACCGCGCTGGATCAAAATATCAGTTATCTTACCCTGCGTCACTGCGCCGAATTTTAGAATCACTCGTGAGCTCGAATATGTGTAGCAAGTGCTAAAGCGAGTTCCACATAAGACCGTGCATCACCCTCGCTAAGGTCGAGCTCTTGTGCGTGTGCTGCTTTGTTGCGCAGTTGCTGAAGCCGTTTAAACGATTCAAGCTGCTTCTGGTCAATTACTTTGCATTGAAGCAAATACTCCCCTAGATGAGGGAAGTTCCTGAAGGAATTATTGGGAGGCATACTCCAAAATGAGCTGGCCACTTCAATTGCTGCCGCTTCAACTTCAAGCCAGGCCTCCATGACCGGGACGCGTGTCGAGAAGCTCACCATACGTAGAAGATCGTCGCGCTTGGTTCTAAGTCTCTCAGTTAATAGTTTCGTCGCTTGCTGTCCGTCGTTATGGCTATCTGTTGGAAGTATAGGTTGTTCTGGCATAGAGAGGGATTTTGCTTTGAGATCTGCAATCTCGCGGGAGAACTCCATTTCTAATTCTTTATATTTCAATTTTCGGAGAAGTGGTATCAGTTCTCCAGTTGGCTTGCGGAGCATAAATACCAGCAACACGGAGGATGCTGGCCATGCCAGTGCTTTAATTGCTTCGGCAATGAATGTCAGTGTGTCCAAGTTGTTGTTTCCCCGAAATACCTAATGTAGAAGTTATGAGTGGCCAAGTGGAAAATTATTAATTATTATATTGAATTGTAAAGTAAGAATCGATGTCCTTTTTTGTTCGGGCCTTCTAGGTAAATATCAACCTTTCCAACAATAATAAATATTAAAGGGCGGGGTGAATTTCTCCTCAATTTGTCCCACTCTCTTCTGTCCGTTGATGAAGGGGTAGGGTGATCTTCTGGATGTGTATGCCAGTCTCCCAGATAGTCTACTGTACCACCACTTTTCATCCACTGCTGTCGGGCAACATCTTGGTGGTGCCAAGAGCTTCTGAAAAAACTGAACATACCACGTTTGTCATTTGGAGTGGGTTCAGTTGCAAGGATGACTTCAAAATCCATCTCTCCACGACGATATCCCAGTAGGATCCCACCAGCCTCATGATCAAAGGGTCCTAATTGGCGATAGTTGTGGAGAATGGTTTGAACAGGTGGAGTTAATAGTACCCAGCACTTGTGCTCCGACAGGTGAATTGCTAGATCCTGAAATTGGTACATGTCTGGCAATTTTTAGTTGGTGAAGTAATTACTCTTTCTTGGCAGTCAGGGTGTATATTCTCGCGGCTGGCATTTAATATCACCGTTCTCAGTTCACCATCTATCAGATGTCCATTTCGCCAATCAATTGCCATCTGTGCTATTAGTGCGGCTGCCATCATGGGAGCTGATACGGCATAAGGTGTTACGTATGAACAACCGATCATGCGTCCTTCTGGTGCCGTTTTAAGTACAGGCCATCGCTCAGTAACTGTCCCGTTCTCCCATACCTTTAAACAGTCGAAGCAGGCGCTGTATCGTTCACTCCAAAGTGCTTGAACGGCCTCGCCGTTACCTTTAACCCATCCATGGAGTAGTGGGGGTACAACTTGATTGTTAGAAAGTCTCTCCCTCATTTTTTCAGCTAGAACAGAAGAGAGCGGCTCTTCACCTGTGCTATCAATGACTAGATCCGCGTCGAAGATATTCTCCCAATCAACTGCGCTAGTTATGATTCCTTCAAATACCCCTGAAGGCAGTTGCTTCTTCAGGTATTCAGTCATTGCGTAAGCCTTGTGCTTCCCAGTATCTTCGTCACCAAGAATATGTCTACCGATATTTTCCTTCATCAAGAGATCGACGTCACAAATAACCAATTTGCCGTTACCCCCCGTTCCTGCACCGAGTTTGGCGATAGCGTTAGCGAGGTAGCCTCCTACCGCACCCGCCCCAACCAGGTGTATTCGCAGTCCACTTAGGTCTAGGTGTGACACTAGCGAGCGGTGATGAATGAAAGAGGGGCTTTCGTTTTGAATATGCATTCTTCGAATTGGATGCTTAGAAAACTTGCTATTCATTAATAATGTGGATAGGCGACCGAAGTTTCGCTGATATAGCCTCTGGAGAGGCAAGTCTTCGACCACTGCTCCACACCACAGCGCATCATGGTGGAACAAAAAAAGGCAGCGACGATCCTTGGCTACAGCCGGATTGGCAAATCGAGAGGTGAGGGTTGGTAATGATAGGGGAGAAATGGCATGTAGCCATTCCAGCAGTTCTCCAAGAGTGCTAGGAGGTCCCTGCCGATGAACTGTAGGTTCACACGACAGGGGTACGATGATGCAGGGGCAGGAGCGATTCCCTTGTTTCTTCGCTCCAACTTCTGTCGCAGCCAGATGCCAAACTGCAGTCGAAGAATCGTATTTAGCTATCAACCTGTTGAGGTGACGAGGGACATCCTGATAGAGGTACCCAAACTCGGCGGGACGCCAGTGGGCTTCGAATTCGGATGTTATTTCCCGGGTCTGATAGTCAGCATCGTCAAGTTTGGCCAAAATACTTTCGGCCAATTGCAGGCAAAGCTCGACAGTCTCCGCGGGGGTGTGTCTGTTTAGTACCCCTTGCCCTTTGGCTAAGTAGCAAACGATGTTACCTGGGTCAATGTGTGCCCAAGTGCCGGGCTCCAGATCGGGCACAATAATGGTCGGGTGCATAATGAAGTCCCAGTCTCGGATTTCAATTGTGGCCCGCCATCTTCTGTCCCCTGCGTGCAGTAAACCTTCCGCAAGTAACCATTCTGGTCTTTTCGAGTTGAGTTCGGTAAAGCCACGGCCACGGAGGGCGTGGCTTACCGCCCGCATTGCTGAGGAATGTCGTGGTTTAACCGGCATGCGTCTTATGTACTTGAGGGGCTGCGACCACTTTCGCCGGCTGTTGGCGAATGATTGCGACCTGTTGATTGCACTGCTCGATCTCGTTCGGAAGAAAGGGAAGACGTTCGCCAAATACAGTACGTAGCTCGAGGTTTGCTTGCTCCTTTTCATGGAGGTTCATTTGATCCATCACCATATTTAATGCATGAGAAAGCTTG
This sequence comes from Aquaspirillum sp., assembly GCF_055136605.1. Lineage (NCBI taxonomy): Bacteria > Pseudomonadati > Pseudomonadota > Betaproteobacteria > Neisseriales > Aquaspirillaceae > Aquaspirillum > Aquaspirillum sp. The sequence continues at coordinate 34,491 of NZ_JBSQVP010000009.1, forward strand.
GCAGCCAAAGACGATGCATGAACACGCTCTGGCTCCGACATTCGGTTCAGGTTCTCTCCATCGCCAATACGCCTTTCGCACACATTACCTCGTAGCTGCTGAGGGAGTTCGGCACAAACTGCTTTTAGCATGAGGTCATCACGGGAAGGCAGGTCGATGATATTTTCCAGTGTTTGGCAGGCGGACACCATCAGGAGGATGGAGGAGGGGCCGCCATTTTTCCAATGATGATCGCGCCATGCTTTAAGGTAACGGCAGACCCTGACTAGGCGTTCGTCTCCCAAGCGGGTTCTACACTGCCGGAACCAGCGGATGACTTCACGCGGGTCAGACTTACTCCATTCTCCGTTTTCGCAGGCCAACACGATAGAGTCGAGATTGTCCCACTCCTGCTCCGAGAAAGCGGATGCCAGAGAGATGCTCATTGATGCTCTTCTGGATTTGGCAACGGTCTCCGTAATGGTCTCGAAGTCCTTCAGCGGTGCGGCATAGAGAGGAAGGTCAATATGGGCCGAACTACCGTGGTTTAGGAGGACACGAACGCAGCGCTCTTTGCGCGAAAGTGTCCATCCCTTTTCTTTGGACAAGGGTTGCATGACCTCTTCGACCATCCGGAAGTAGGTTCTGGCCGCATGCTTAGGACTGCGGGTGTTTTCTTCCCAATGGTTTACAGGTAGGTAAATGCCAATATCGCGGTCCACTTCTTGAGGTGGAAAGTGGCAGGGTTCATTTGCGGTATTGTAGGCAAACGAGCCTTGTGTCATGAAGCGGGGAGTAACGTTAGCTTCGGCTTGAAGGTTATGTGCAAGCCAATCAGGAATCGTTTGGCGAAGATGCGCTTTGATAATCTTCGCAGCCTCCTGAATGACGTCCTTGCGATGAGAAGCAACTTCAAGATTATCGATGAAACGATCTGCTTTTTGACTATGGTTAAGCAAGCGGCTGACATTGAGGGCCATATTGATCTCCTAAGTGGCATCGACCGGTACGTGGTTGGCATTGGGGCCGTGGTAGAACGTCGGCCGAGTTGGAGTGTGAGATTTCAAGTTGCAAATGAGCTCTTCTGAAACCTGCTCCCGAATCGTTGCTCCGGCTGTAGCTAAAAGCACATCAGTCGATACCTTATTGGCAAGGTCGAGTGCCACATTTTCAGTGTTATGTGCGCTAACTGATAAGTTCAACCGGGTATATTTACTGCCGAGCCAATGAGTAAGCATGTCTGCAGACATACGCTCTTGGGCATTAATAGAGACATCAAATAAACTCGTTCCCCAGCCGATGAAGCCTGGGTTTTGCTTATTTTCGTCCAGCGCTGCCCCAGGTGACGCAGTGCCAATTCCGAGGACTTGGATATCCTCGAGCTTGACGGCGTTACCATTTTCTACGAATTGCATTGCCTCGTGGACTGCGTGAAGAGCTGGATCATTTGCGACAAGTCCACCATCGAGGTAACGCTCACCAGAAACCCGATGGGGTGGAAAGTAAGTCGGCGCTGCACTAGTAGCTAATGCAACGTCTACGATGGATAGCTTGAAATCTGTTTTTAGACGTTCGTGGTGAGGCGTTTTGAACATCCGTGTGCGACCCGTATTAGCATTGACGGCGGGAACTAATATACGATGCTCCAGATGACCAATAGTCTGCTCCCCAAAAATATCTACCAACAGATTTTGCAAAGCATCCACTTGGTATCGGGCTCCAAGAAGCCCTTTGCCAAATAACATTGTTCTGCGTATGGCACCACATATCCCAGTCGTTTGCTGGGTGATAGGTGCGGCAAAAATTCTCGACCCGTGGTCTATCAGCTTTTGCTTAATGGTACTGGCTGGGATTCGGTGAGCCAGAGCAAGGGCCATGATGCCACCGATGGACGTGCCTGCGAATAAATCGATATGGTCAGCTATGGGTGTACCTAGCCTGTTCTCGATATATTCAAGGATGTGTGCGGTGTAGAGCCCACGGTAACCTCCCCCTGAAAGAGAGAGGATCTGAAAAGTTGGCATCAAAAGTCCCCTTCAAGCATATAAAAAGGCCCTGTTTCTGTAGGGCCTTTTTTGGTGCCATGCAAGATTTCATGTTTTGGCTATCGGAAATTGCAAACTTTGACTACAAAATTTCAAACTTTCCGATTTCTGACATTTACCCTTAATCCCAGTTCAACGCACCACCGGTTTGATATTCCGTTACCCGTGTTTCAAAGAAATTCTTCTCTTTCTTCAAATCAATCATCTCGCTCATCCACGGGAAAGGATTGTTTGCGCCGGGGAATAGTTCTGGCAGCCCAATTTGCACCATCCGGCGGTTACAAATAAAGCGCAGATATTCTTTAAACATCGGCGCATTCAAACCCAAAATACCGCGTGGCATGGTGTCTTCAGCATAAGCATATTCCAATTCAACCGCCTGACCGAATAATTCAGTAATGTCTTGTTGAAAAGCCTCAGTCCATAAATGCGGGTTTTCCAGCTTAATTGAGTTGATCATATCAATACCAAAATTACAGTGCATGGACTCATCACGCAAAATATATTGATATTGTTCTGCCGCGCCGGTCATTTTGTTTTGTCGGCCCAATGCCAAAATCTGCACAAAGCCAACATAGAAGAATAAACCTTCCATAATGCAGGCGAATACAATCAGCGACTTTAACAGCGTTTGATCGTTTTCTAAGGTGCCGGTTTTGAATTCTGGATTAGTCAGGGCATCAATAAATGGAATTAAGAAATTATCTTTATTTCGAATCGATGGGATTTCGTGATAGGCATTAAATACCTCGCCTTCATCCAAACCCAAGGATTCAACAATATATTGATAAGCATGGGTATGAATCGCTTCGTCAAAGGCTTGGCGCAGTAAAAATTGCCGGCATTCTGGGGCAGTGATCTGGCGATAGGTGCCCAACACAATATTATTCGCGGCAAGGCTATCCGCTGTGACAAAAAAACCAAGGTTGCGTTTTACCACGCGCATTTCATCAGCAGACAGTTGACCAGATTTCCACTGCTCAATATCACGCTGCATATTCACTTCTTGCGGCATCCAGTGGTTAGCACACTGGGCAAGATATTTTTCCCACGCCCATTTATATTTAAATGGCACTAATTGATTAACGTCGGTTTTGCCATTGATAATCCGCTTATCGACGGCATTCACACGACCTTCGTTACTCGTTGGGCTGGCCACAGCCACATCATCAAAACTTAAACTCACAATCACTCTCCAATTTTTTTAAGAATTTGGCGCAGCTCACACCGCGCCAAATCCAAATGATTTTTTACGCTGCGTTTACTGGCACGACTCACAATCAGGGTTGTCGATGGAGCAGAATTTCATATCGGTTGCTGGTAATTCCGGCTCAGCCGCTGTTGGGGGGGCAGTGTAAGACGCTGCCGCAGGGACGGCGTTCAATTCACCGCCGCGACCCGTTGATTTCTCCGCCGCCGTTGCCGCCAACGTACGCAGGTAATAGGTGGTTTTCAAACCGCTCACCCAAGCATGTTTGTACAACTCATCCAATTTCTTACCCGACGCACCTGCCATATAAATGTTTAACGACTGTGCTTGGTCAATCCATTTTTGCCGGCGGCTGGCGGCATCAACCAGCCAGCGAGGATCAATTTCAAAGGCAGTGGCATACACAGCACGCAAATCGGCGGGGACACGGTCAATCGGGCCAAGGCTGCCATCAAAGTATTTCAAATCCGATACCATCACCTCATCCCACAACCCCCGCGCTTTCAAATCACGCACCAGATATTCGTTCACCACTGTGAATTCACCAGACAAGTTCGATTTCACAAACAAGTTTTGATAGGTCGGTTCAATCGAGGCGGAAACGCCAATAATGTTGGCAATGGTGGCGGTGGGGGCAATCGCCAAACAATTGGAATTACGCATCCCATGTTCGGCAATCCGCGACCGCAGTTCAGCCCAATCTAAGCGGCTTGAGCGATCCATCTGTAAATATTGCCCACGGGTGTCGGCCAATAAGCCAATCGAATCCTGCGGCAAAATGCCACGATCCCACAAACTGCCCGGATAGGACGCATAACGGCCCCGTTCCTGCGCCAGCTCTGTCGATGCCCAATACGCATGATAGGCCACCAACTCCATCGAACGGTCGGCAAAGTCAACCGCTTCATGGCTGGCATACGGCACACGTTTTAAGTGCAAACAATCTTGGAAACCCATAATGCCCAAACCGACAGGGCGGTGTTTCAAGTTGGCATTACGGGCTTTTTGCACCGGATAGAAATTGATGTCGATCACATTGTCCAACATCCGCATCGCGGTACGGATGGTGCGTTTGAGCTTCTCGCTATCGAGTTCGCCATCACGCATGTGGTTGACCAAATTTACCGAACCCAAATTACACACCGCAATTTCTTCTTCGTTGGTGTTCAGGGTGATTTCGGTACACAAGTTAGAACTATGCACCACGCCCATGTGTTGTTGTGGGCTACGCAGGTTGCAAGGGTCTTTGAAAGTCAGCCAAGGGTGGCCGGTTTCGAACAACATCGACAACATCTTGCGCCACAGCGTCACCGCTGGCAGTTTTTTGAACATCTTGATCTCACCACGTGCGGCTTTCGCTTCATAGGCAAGATAGGCTTGTTCAAATTCATTACCGTATTTGTCGTGTAAATCTGGGCATTCGCTTGGGGTGAACAACGTCCACTCGCCATTTTCCATCACTCGTTTCATAAACAAGTCGGGAATCCAGTTGGCGGTGTTCATATCATGCGTGCGGCGGCGGTCATCGCCGGTGTTCTTCCGCAGTTCTAAGAATTCTTCAATGTCTAAGTGCCATGTCTCTAAATAGGCACACACCGCACCACGGCGTTTACCGCCTTGGTTCACCGCCACCGCAGTGTCATTCACCACTTTTAAGAACGGCACCACGCCTTGCGATTTACCATTTGTGCCTTTGATATGGCTGCCTAATGCCCGTACCGCTGTCCAGTCATTGCCCAAGCCACCGGCAAATTTGGACAATAGCGCGTTTTCTTTAATTCCTTCGTAAATCCCATCGAGATCATCCGAAATCGTTGTCAGATAACAGCTAGACAACTGACTGCGGCGGGTGCCGGAGTTAAAGAGGGTGGGCGTCGATGACATAAAGTCAAACGAGGACAACACCTGATAGAACTCAATTGCGCGTGCATTCCGGTCGCTTTCATTCAGCGCCAGCCCCATCGCTACCCGCATAAAGAACGCCTGTGGCATTTCGATACGCTGACCGTCGATGTGTAAGAAATAGCGATCAAACAGGGTTTGTAGGCCGAGATAGCCAAATTGGTTGTCACGTTCTGGTTGTAATGCCTCGCCCAAGCGTGGCAAGTCATATTCGGCTAAGCGTTCATCTAACAGCTCGGCATCAATACCACGACGGATAAACGACACGAAATAATCGGGATAACGCACGGCCATGTCGCTTGGGCTGATGGTTTCACCCAAAATATCGAGGCGGATGGTGTTCAGCAATAAGCGGGCAGTGACTTTGTCATAGGCTGGATCTTGCTCAATCATGGCGCGCGCGGCCAAGATGGCGGATTTATTCACCTCATCCACTGACACCCCGTCATACAGGTTCTTCAGCGTTTCGCTGAGAATGTGTTCAGGTTGGGTTTCGGTTTCTAAGCCTTCACACGCCGCCGTAATCAGGGCGCGCAGTTGTGCCATATCCAATGGCTGGCTCTGCCCGTGACGATCCACCACATGCAACACCGGCACCTCGACGGGTTCGGCGGCTTGTGCTTTTTGTTGGGCGCGTTGACGTGAGCGTTCTTCACGATACAAAACATAGGCGCGTGCCACTTCGTGTTCTCCTGAACGCATCAGCGCCAATTCAACTTGGTCTTGAATTTCTTCAATGTGAATCGCGCCACCTTCTGGCTTACGACGCAAGAGTGCACTGACCACCTGCTCGGTTAACACAGCCACTTCATCCCGAATACGGGCACTGCTCAACCCACGTTGACCGCTGACGGCAAGAAAGGCCTTGCTCATGGCAACGGAAATTTTCGAAGGTTCAAAATCAACCACTGCGCCATTGCGACGAATGGTTTTGTAGTTGGCATACGATTGACGTGCGGAATCGGCAACAGACGTGGACATGCAGCGATCTCTCTGAAATAAAGGCGAAAAAGGGGAATTAAGCTGGAAAAAAACCGCAAAAATTCAGGTACAAGCGCAGTTTTTAATACGGCAGAACGCAACAAAAAAACACAACATATAGTTGTGTCGTTGTTTAATGGCACAAATTGTAGTGGGTTGCGCGGGACAACACAATCTTGACAGACAGCTCAAAATTCGCCATGTGCTGAAGTTGCCACAACCGATACCAACACGCTAAGCAAAGTGGGTTATGACGCTGCAGAAAAAGTTTTCTTTAGTCTGGCAAAACAATAAAACGGCATAATGAAAGTATCTCAAATTGTAAAAGCATGGCAGAAAGCACCATGATAATGGTAAATTGTCAGTCTACTTTTTCGATTTAAGCAGCGTATTAGCATGCTTGTTTCTCTACGAACTCTTTCCCTACGGCGTGGGCTTACATTAGCCACCATCGTGCTGACGCTATTTATCACCGTCCTCTATGGGCTGTGGCTTTACAGTAGCCGCCAGCGTGATATTGCCCAAGCCTATGCCGGTGCGACGAATCTTTCGCTCACCTATCAGGCCTTTATCGAACAATCATTCGATGGCCTCGACAGCGTGTTAGAAATCACCCAGCGCCATGTTCGCAATCAAGATGTGTTGCATGTCACTGAGGCCATTCGCACCGCGATTGATGTGCGGATACAACAAACCCCCTATCTACAACATATTGTCGTGATTGACCGCGATGGTTTTGCTCGCAATTCTGCCTTGGCAGAACAACAGCTCAATCTACAGCAACGCCCTTATTTTGTTTTTCACCAAAAAAATACGCTGTTTAAGCCCTATGTCAGTCCGGTCTTTGACTCTGCTTTACGACCTGGGGCTAAGGTGTTCACCATTAGCCGGCGCTTAGAAACCAGCGATGGTGAGTTTGCCGGCGTGGTGGTGGCGGCGATTGACATCATTAAATTGGCCTATCGTCTCGATCAATTACGCGGTTTACCCGATGCTGCTGTTGCCTTAGCGCATCACAATCGCACGTTAGTGACACGGACACCGCTGGTTTTGTCGCGTATTGGTACACCATTGATTGGCCCAGAAAGTTGGTTCCAACACCAAAGTGTGCAATTTGAAGTCGATCAGGGACTCGACGGTAAAGTTCGTTTAGCCCACATGCAGCGTATCCAGCGTTATCCGTTTTATATGTATGTCACCCGTGAAAAAGAGGTGATTTTGCAGAACTGGCAGCGCAATGCTTGGATTGTTGGCTTTGGTTGGTTGATTTTTATTTGTTCAATTTGGTTAGCGCACTATTTGTTGCAAAAACAATTATCACAGCGCGATGCACAAGAACGGGCACTTCGCAATAACGAAGCGGCACTCTTGCGTGCCAAAGAAGATGCCGAACGCGCCAGTCAAGCCAAGGGCGAGTTTTTAGCCAATATGAGCCATGAGATTCGCACGCCAATGAACGCGATTTTGGGGCTGGCGCAATTGATGGAAGATGGCGAATTGGGCCAGCGTGAGCGTGATTATCTCGACAAAATTCAACGCTCTGCCCGTTCGTTATTAGGTATTTTGAATGATATTTTGGATTTTTCGAAAATCGAGGCCGGCCGTCTGGAGTTAGAGGATGTGCCGTTTGCGATGGATGAGTTATTGCGTAATTTAAGCGCGATTATGTCCACCAATGCCCGCGATAAAGGCATTGAAACCATCTTTCAAATCGATCCTGATGTCCCTCGGCAGTTGGCCGGTGATGCCTTGCGCTTGCAGCAGGTGTTAATCAATTTAACCGGCAATGCGATTAAGTTCACCCACGCCGGAGAAGTGGTGCTCAGTATTCAATTACTGCGGCAAGAAATGGATCGGGTCGAATTGGGCTTTGTTGTCCGTGATACGGGTATCGGGATGAGTCCCGAGCAATTACGCAATCTGTTTAATGCTTTCAGTCAGGCCGATGCCTCCACCACCCGCCGCTTTGGCGGGACGGGTTTGGGATTGGTCATTAGTCAACGGCTGGTGCACATGATGGATGGCGAGATTTTGGTGGAAAGCCAGCTTGGTCAGGGCAGCACTTTCCGCTTTACTGCCCAATTCCGCCGCTTACCCGATAGCAGCACCATCAAACCAGCGCCAGTCCGCCATGAGATGCACGCGCTTAACGTGTTGATTGTCGATGACAACGAAACATCGCGTGTGGTGTTGCAACAGCTCTGCCGGTCGTTTGGTTGGGGCGCCGATTTGGCTGCTTCGGCAGAGGAAGGCTTGTCGTATCTCAATCAACCTCAGCAAAGCTACGATCTATTATTTTTAGATTGGCAAATGCCGGGGATGGATGGCCTAGAGATGATGCGGTATGCACAGCAGCATCACCCAAGCCAACTACCACCGGTGATTTTGATGCTGACTGCGGCCAACTTAGAAGAATTAGAACAAGCCGCCGGCGACTTAGAGCTCAATGGTCTGTTGTCCAAGCCGGTGACGCCATCAATGGTGTTCGATGCGGTGATTCGTGCGCGCAATCAAGGCCAACAACCGCGCTCGCCTGATACGCCTGCCAAAATCAGTCAGCTTGAAGGCCGCTTGCAGGGAATGCGTGTATTACTGGTGGAAGATAATGAAATCAACCAGTTAGTGGCCTGTCAGTTATTGGGGCGTGCCGGTGCGATGGTGGAAGTGGCAGAAAATGGCCGTGAAGCGGTGCAATGTTTGAAACGCAAGCCAACGGCGTTTGATGCAGTGTTAATGGATGTGCAAATGCCGGTGATGGATGGCTACACCGCCACCCGCGCCATTCGTCAAGGCTTAGGCTTGACCGAACTACCGATTATTGCCATGACAGCCAACGCGATGGTCAGTGATCGGCAAGAAGCCTTGGATGCCGGAATGAATGCCCATGTCAGTAAACCAGTAGAAGCGGATATTTTGTTCCAAACCCTATTGGAAACCACAGGCTACCAAGTGCAACCGTTGTTGCCTGCTGCCGTCGCGGTGACAAAAACCGAGTTCCGTTTACCCGATCAATTGGCTGGTATTGATGTCGCGGCTTCGCTGGCGCGGGTTGGTGATGCCCGCTTGTTAGCGCAATTACTGGTGCGTTTTGCCGAAACACAGCAAGACAGTATTGAAGATGCGTTACAGCATTGGGAAGCTGGCCGACAAGAACAAACAGTACAGATTTTGCACCGCCTACGCGGTGCAGCGGCAAACCTTGGCGCGGTGCATCTTGCCGATTGTGTCGCGCAAGCAGAATCGGCGGCGAAAGCTGCCGCGCCCTTCCCTCGGGCGCAAGAATGCTTCCGCTTACGCACTGCATTAGAAGAAGTGGTGCAATCGGCGCACTTAATTCAACAACAGCTTAAGAATGAGAACGCCTCTCATGCAAATGATGAGGTACATGCCACCTTCAATCACACAGAAATAAATGCCTTACGTGCTTTGTTACTGGAATATAATCTTGCCGCGCTGGAGATGATTCGCAACGATTTACCGCGCTGGGAAGCCACGTTAGGCAAAACAGCGGCGGCGGCTTTGCTTACTGCGGTGGAGTCACTCGACTTTGAAACCGCACTTAAGCAACTTCCCACCAGTTGAACATCATCTGTTGTTAACCTGACTTGCCGAGAGCCCTAATCTGATGCCAACTTCGTTTTCGACCGACCTGCCTTTACGCGGCCGTATTCTGATTGTGGATGACATGATGGAAAACGTGCTGGTATTGAACAATATTTTGAAGGAACAACACGAAGTGTTGTTTGCTTTGAAAGGGGATAAGGCAATTGAGTTGGCACAAACTCGAGCTCCTGATCTGATTTTATTGGATGCGGTGATGCCCGAGATGGACGGTTATACGGTCTGTTCTACACTCAAACACGACCCGTTGACGGCAGATATCCCGATTATCTTTATTACTGCGCTTACTGATGCCCAAGATGAAACACGGGCGCTTGATATTGGCGCGGTGGATTTCATCAGCAAACCGGTCAACCCCTCGATTGTGCAAGCACGGGTACGCACTCACTTAACCTTAAAACGGCAAACCGACTTGTTACGCCGCCTTACTTTGTCGGATGGTCTGACCTGTATCGGTAACCGCCGTTGTTTTGACGAGCAATATCAGCGGGAATGGCGTCGTTGTCAGCGTAACCAACGCCCTTTGAGCTTGATGTTGATTGATATTGATCACTTCAAACTCTACAACGACCACTATGGGCATCAAGCTGGTGATGAAGCCCTACGCCGCTTTGGTGGTTTGTTAAATCAAACCATTCAACGCAGCAGCGACCTTGCTGCACGCTATGGTGGCGAAGAATTTGCTGTGTTGCTATCTGAAACTGACAGCGAACATGCCCTTGTTGTGGCAAATAAAATCCATCAGGCGTTGGCAGAAATGGCCATGCCCCATCTGGCTTCTCCCACGGCTAACATCATCACTGCCAGTATCGGCTTGGCTTCACTGGCGCCTCATGCTGATTTGGCACCCGAGAGTTTGTTAGAGCGTGCCGATCAGGCCTTGTATCGTGCTAAACACTCTGGACGTAACCGGACTGAGATTGGCTAAATCCCTTGTGGCTGGTTGCGTTAAACTGGTGCTTTTGTCAGGAATTGCAGATGACTACGCCAGAAGACGTGATTGCCGCAACCAAAGTGTGGCTAGAGAAGGCGGTAATTGGGCTGAATTTGTGCCCATTTGCCAAAGCCGTGTATGTCAAAAACCAAATTCGCTTTGTGGTCAGCCAAGCGCAACATCTCGATCAGTTTTTAGAAGAACTGGACGATGAGTTAGCGCTGTTGGCGGCAACACCAGCCAGTGAAATCGACACCACCTTATTGATTCACCCGACTTTATTCCCTGATTTCTTAGAATTTAATGATGTGCTGCAAATCGCCGAAGCAGCGCCAGCCGATCAGGGCTTAGAAGGCGTGATCCAAGTGGCCAGCTTTCACCCTGATTTTCAGTTTGCTGATACTGAGCCAGACGACATCAGCAACTATACCAATCGTTCTCCCTATCCCACATTACACTTGATTCGCGAGGAGAGTATTGCGCGGGTGGTGAGTCAAATCGACAACCCCGATACTATTTTTGAACGCAATATCGCTACGATGGAAAAAATCGGTTTGGCAGGCTGGCAAGCACTCGACATTCCAACATGGAAGCCTTCGGTATGAGCGACAAAAAGAAGAAACATATCAGCTATCGGCCAACCGTGTTGCCGCCCGAAGTCCGCGAGGGCCAATCGGTTGAGTTATTAAAAGCGTTGCATATCCTGACCCGTGATGGACAGCTCAACCAAGACAGCCGCCGTAAACTGAAACAGGTTTATCATCTCTACCAATTTATCGAGCCTTTATTGCAGGAACTGGCAGACGCTGCTGCACCCTGTACCCTTGCCGATCATGGGGCAGGGAAGTCGTATCTTGGTTTTATCCTGTACGATTTGTTTTTCAAACAACGTGAGGTCGGCCATATTTTTGGGATTGAGACACGGCAAGAACTGGTACAGCGGTCGGAAGAATTGGCCGCTCATTTACAGTTCCCTCGGATGCGTTTTCTGAATCTCAGCGTCGAAGCGTCGATCACCTCGACAGACTTGCCCGCGCAAATCGACATGGTGACGGCGTTACATGCGTGCAATACGGCAACTGATGATGCCATCCGCTTTGCCTTGCATAAAAAAGCCCGTTTTATTGTCTTGGTGCCGTGTTGTCAGGCTGAGGTCGCTGCTGTGTTACGCCAACATAAAAATAAGATGTTGGGACAAACTCCATTGTCTGAAATGTGGCGGCATGCCATCCACACGCGTGAATTTGGTAGCCACCTCACCAATGTCTTGCGCTGTTTGGCGTTAGAAGCCTATGGCTATCAGGTGACGGTGACCGAATTAGTCGGGTGGGAACATTCGATGAAAAATGAGCTGATTATTGCCCGTTATACCGGTCAACGGCGTGGGAATGCACAGCAACGTTTGTTAGCCATTTTGCAAGAATTTGGATTGGAAGAACTGACCCCCCGCTTTTTGCCAGACATGCCCGTTGCCGCCCAAGGTGAGCAAGAAGCTGTATAATCGGTTTCCATGACTGCTGCTGATTTCCTCCGCCCCCTTGCCGTTGCCGCCTTAGCCTTGAGTGTGCTGTATGGATGTGCGTCTTCAACCACACCTTCCGCCGGTGTCGATGTCAATGCACCGGTTGAACCGGGCTATTATCGCGTTCAGGCTGGCGATACCTTATTTCGGATTGCAAAGCGTTGGGGGCAGAGTGTCAGTACCTTGGTGAAGTGGAACAATCTTGCCGACGCCAGCCAAATTGAAGTGGGACAGGTGTTGCGAGTGGCACCTCCCACTGTTGCGGCAAACCCAACCACGACGCCCCGTGCCCCAGTGTTACGCCCCACACCAAAAGACCCTGTTGTAACCCCTGCACAAGCGGGTATCCGCTTAGCCATGCCGGTGACCGGTGGCAAACTTGGGAATTTCAATACAACCACCAATGGGGTGGATATTGCTGGCGCAGTGGGGACTCCGATTTTAGCTGCTGCCCCCGGTAAGGTAGTGTATGCCGGCAGCGGGATTCGACAGTACGGTAATATGTTGATTATTAAACATAATAAAGACTATCTGACTGTCTATGCCCATAACAGCAAATTGTTAGCCCGCGATGGACAAACCATCAGCACCGGACAAACTATTGCCGAAATGGGCAGCCACGGCGGTAAACCCCTGCTGCATTTCGAGCTGCGTTATCGTGGCAAACCGATTGATCCTAGTGCCTACTTCCAATAACTCGTTCACGGCCATACATCCATCGTTCTGCCTGTCGCCGCACCACATCACTGAGTGAGTGGGTGCGGGCATAGGCTTGACGTAGCCAATCACTATCAGAATCTCGCGCTAAGGTGCGTTCGCGCAACGCAGCCAAAATACTGTCTTCCTCCACCGATTCGGATACCCTGCGCAGTTGGTCGAGGGTAACCAAAATATCCTCTAATACCGAGGTTTGTGTGCCTTCTAATGGCTTAACCAACACCCCTTCAAAGCCAAAGCGACAGGCTTGAAAACGGTTATAGGTATAGGTCAAATAGCTGTGGGCATCGGTGGGTTGCATGGGCTGGGCAAAACAGTGTTTGGCCAATAAGCGGATATAACCGGCCAATAACACAGCATTTTCAATACTCAGTGGCGTATCACAAATTCGCACTTCCACGGTGCCATATTCGGGTTTTGGCCGAATGTCCCAGTAAAAGTCTTTCATACTGGCAACAATCCCGAGTTTGGCCATGTTTTGAAAATATTGATTAAATCCTTCCCAATCGTTGACACACGGCATCGAGCCCGATAGCGGAAAAGCGTTCACACTGGTCAGGCGAGAGGTTTGAAAACGGGTATCCACGCCTTGATAAAAAGGCGAGGAAGCGCTCAAGGCGATAAAGTGGGGAATATAGCGCGATAAATAATGCGTTAAACGCACGGCCCAATCCCCATTTGGACAGCCGATGTGTACGTGTTGACCATATACCGTAAATTGTTTGGCCAGATAACCATACAACTCACCGACTAAACGATAACGCTCTTTTGGGTAAATCCGTTGGTCATCCCAATGTTGAAACGGGTGTGCACCACCACCAGCCAACGCCAAATTCAACCGTTCAGCGGCAGCCACCAACAGCGAGCGAATGGCGCGCAGCTCTGCTAATAAGTCATCAGTCGAAGTATGAATTGCCGAGCCAATCTCAATCATGCCCTCGGTGATCTCTGGCTTAATATCGTAGCCATGTGGCTTACGGTTAATTAAATGCAGCAAATCATCCGACCCTCGCGTCAAATTAAAGTCGCGGACATTAACAATCATCAGCTCCAATTCGACGCCCATCGTCAATGGCGACGAGGACTGAAAAAATAGCATCGGTTCAGGTGTGACGGTGGGGGCGGTGAGCGTGGGCAGTGTTTCTACAGTGTGGGTGAGATCAGTCACGGGTTTCTCCTGATGCGATTAAACCGACCCGTGCCACAATCGGGCCCAGTAAATCTGAACACAAAACCAAGGCCAACATCAGACCAGATAGTTGCGCACCAAAAGCAGGAAATAAGCTGCCAATGTGCAACATGAGTAACAAAGTGCTGCTAGACACCGGAAACAGGGTCAAACCCAAGCAACCACCGCGCCGCCACGACAAACCATTCCAACGCGAAAAAGCCACGCCACTGCCCATCAAAACTACCGCCCGTAGGCCAAGGAAAGCCAATGCGACCGGCCACATGGCAATAAAGTGTTCGGGGACTAACACCGCACCGGAATAGACAAAAAACACCAAGAATAAAATATGACCCAAGCCTTCTAAATTCGGCTCGATGATGTTGTATCCTCGGTCTAAGACACGGCTCAGACAGCCAAGCGCCAAGGCAGCGATTAAAGGTGATAACGAAAACTTAACGGATAGGCCGACGGTCAAGGCAATTAAGGCTAATAACAGGGCGTTTTGTGTAATGGCTTCGCGGCCCAGCCAGCGGCTTAATGGAATCGACAGTAAAGCCATCACTACTCCGAGGCCTAAGGAACCTGCCAACAGTCGTAGAAAATCGGTGAAAGCGGTGGTGGCAATGGCAAACTCGCCAGCCAGTTGTAAGGCAGAGATGCCGGCGGTGAACAATACCAAAGCAAATAAATTATTAACTGCCGTAAAAACCAAGGTGCGCTCACTGACTTGACCCTCGGCGCGCATTTCGCGAATTAGATGTAATAGGATGGGCGGTGAGCTGGCGCTGCCCATGGCGGCTGCCAAACTGGCCAAACCCGAAGGCAAGCCCAACCCCATCATCAGCCCGAGAAGGGCAATAAACACCAGTGTACTGGTTAAAATACTCGACCATAATAATCCGCGATCATGCACCAGCCACCGCACATCTAGGCGCCGTCCTAGCTCGAATAAAAACAATCCAAGGGCAAGATCGACAAATAGCTGAATATCACCCAACACCGTTCGTGATAATAGATTTAATCCAGCAGGGCCAAGCAATAAGCCCGTGAGCAAATAGCCGGTTAAGGCGGGAAGATGGAGTACCCGATGAACCAATTGCCCCCCGAGCACGCCAAGTGCTAACACCAAACCAAAGGCGCCCAAGGAATCCAAGGTCAACGCCCCAGCCCACCATGAGTGTTCTTCACTGAACATACGGTCTTTCTCCACTCATTGTTTGTGAGAGCCGCTAAGGCTGCCTGATCTGTATAACAGTAGTCAATAAAAAACTGTTATACCATTAACATTTATTAAGCTTTTTTCAAAAAAAGAAGACGAAAGATGTTGACAAACAGTAAGAGGATGTCTATTATGCCGACCTATCGATGCACTGCAACGATTCCTCGATAGCTCAGTCGGTAGAGCGCCGGACTGTTAATCCGTAGGTCCCTGGTTCGAGCCCAGGTCGAGGAGCCATAAGATTCAAGCACTTAGCCCGCTACCCAGCGGGCTTTTTGCTATCTGAAGGCTTTTTTGCTGCATTTTTGCTGCACTCTCCTGCGCGTGATTTGCTGCAGCAACGCTATACTGATTTTTCAGGAGTTAGCGATGGCAACGATCACCAAACGGGGTGACTACCAGTTCCAAGCAATCATTCGCCGCAAAGGCTATCCATCTCAAACCAAGACTTTCGAATCCCGGGCCGACGCTGAGCGCTGGGCACGGGAAGTCGAAGCCAACATCGATACCGGCTATTTCCGGGACCGGCGTGAAGTAGAACGCACTACCCTCGGTCAAGCCCTGCAGAAATACCTTGAGCAGATCACCCCCAAGAAACGGGGGCTGGTCGCCGAGCGCAATCGAATCCTGCAACTTCAGGTTCATCCGATATCGTTACGCCCTCTCGCCAGCCTGCGCGCCAAGGATTTCGTAGAGTATAGAGACGAGCGACTGAAACTGGTCAGCGCCAACACGGTCCGGCTCGAGCTAGCGTTGCTCTCTCATATGTATACCATTGCCATTAAAGAATGGTCAATGCCGCTGATGCACGAACTGCGTAATGTCCGCAAGCCTCAGGCGGGACCGGGGCGGGAGCGGCGTTTATCCGCTGAGGAAGAAAAGCGTCTGCGCAAAGCCATCTATCGTCCTCAGGCTCGTGGCGCCGAGGTTTGGCTTGAAGCATGCATTGATATCGCCCTCGAAACAGGAATGCGCGCTGGGGAAATCCTTTCGCTCGAATGGCGCCAGGTCAAACTCGATGCCGGCACGATCCGTCTGGATATGACAAAAAACGGTAGCGCTCGTACCGTGCCGCTCACCCTGAAGGCCGCCGAGACCCTGCGGCGCTTGCCCCGGGATATCAGTGGCAAGGTTATCCCGAACTTCCACGACACCTCCGGACTTGACCGTGCTTTCAAGCGCGTCTGCAAGGCAGCAAAAATCACTGACCTGCATTTTGTAATGGTCTAATACCCGTAGACACCTCGATAGGGCATGATAGATCTTAACGAGGGAGAAGAAATGAATTCAAAACGTAGTCAATATGATGCGAGCTT